>SIHH01000057.1:10105-18138 GCA_004299065.1 Phormidium sp. SL48-SHIP
GACGTGTCACGGCTTCAGCCATGACACGAGGAGAGGGGGGAGGCAGGAGAGCCTAGAACCTTAACCGAGAACCGCTTTCAAACCGCCATCTAATTAGCATTAAATAAGCTAATTAAATCTCGCCGACCATCGACAACACGAACAATTTCGACGACCTCATCGTTCAGTCGATAAAATAAAATATATTTGTCCAATATAACCCCCCTCAAACCGACCGATAAACCATCATAGGGTTTGCCAATTGTGGGAAAGCGACGTAACCTTTGACACCAAGCTTCAAATTGATTGAGAAACTGTTCTCCGGCTTCGAGACGATTACCCGAAAGACCATCAATAATGTCTTGCAAGTCGCGAAGTGCCGGGGGCGAAATGATGTATTGTCGCATGGACTTATCCATCGTTTCCTTGATGGAGGCGATCGCGCAGTTGAGCCACGACCACATCTCCATCGAGTCCCTCGCCCTGATCGAGTGCAGCAATCCCCGCTTCAACCTTTTGGCGAGTTTCACCAAGCCATTGCTCGTATTCTTGTTGTTGCTGGAGCAGGATTAAAGCTTGACTGAAAAGGTCTTCAACACTTTGATAGTGACCGTTGGCAAGTTGTTTTTTAACAAATGCCTCTTGTTCGGGGTTTAAGGTGATTTGCATGGGGACTGCTCATCTTGACGCTCTGCCCTACCATAACATCTGGAAATTGCCAAAGAGATAAACCTAGGGATTGCCCCTAGATTTATCTCACCGTGAAACCTTAACCGAGAACCGCTTTCGCTTTAGCCAACACGTTATCCACCGTGAAGCCAAATTTCTCCATCACCGTTCCACCCGGAGCCGACGCACCGAAGGTATCGACACTGAGCATATCGCCCTCAGCACCCATATAGCGTTCCCAGCCAAAGCGAGTCGCCGCTTCAACCACCAAACGCTTCGTAACCGCTTTCGGCAACACCGACTCACGATAAGCCTCGTCTTGCTCCTCAAACAGTTCCCAAGAAGGCATCGAAACCACACGCACCTTCTTACCTTCAGCCGTGAGTTTCTCCGCCGCATCAATGCAGAGAGAGACTTCACTCCCCGTACCAATCAGCAGCATCTCAGGAGTTCCCTCACAGTCAGCAGCAATGTACGCGCCTTTGGCGACATTGTCAGCGGTGCTGGCGGCCAAGTTGGGGACATTCTGACGAGTGAAAGCAATCAACGTCGGACGCTTGCGATTTTGCACCGCCACTTTATACGCCCCCGAAGTTTCATTACCATCAGCGGGACGAATCACCACTAAGTTGGGAATCGCGCGCAGGGAGGCGATGGTTTCTACCGGTTGGTGCGTGGGACCATCTTCACCCAGGGCGATGGAATCGTGAGTCATCACATAGATCACGCCCGCTCCTGACAAGGCCGACAGACGAATCGCCGCCCGCATATAGTCGGCAAACACCAAGAAGGTGGCACAGTAGGGGATTAAGCCGGAGTTGTGGAGAGCAATCCCGTTACAAATCGACCCCATGCCATGTTCACGAACCCCGAAGCGGAGGTTGCGGTTCTCATAGGTGCCTTTTTGGAAGCTGCCGGAACATTTGAGTTCCGTCAAGTTGGAGTGGGTTAAGTCCGCCGAACCGCCGATGAGTTCCGGGAGGTTGGGGGCTAAGGCGTTGAGGGTGGCTTGGGAATGCTTACGGGTAGCAATTCCTTTGTCCTCGGGGGTGAAGCTGGGTAAGTCTGCATCCCACCCTTGGGGCAGTTCACCCTTAAGCATCCGCTCGAAGGTGGCGGCTTCTTCTGGGTATTTGCTGCGATAGGTGTCTAGGGTAGCGTTCCAGGCCTGTTCAGCTTCTGCACCGCGCTCGATCGCTTTGCGGAAATGCGCTAAAGCATCTTCAGGAACTTCAAAGGGATCGTGGTTCCAACCGAGGTTTTTGCGGGTGGCTTCGATTTCTTCGGCACCGAGAGCGGCACCGTGAATGCCAGCGGTGTTGCCTTTGTTGGGGGAACCGTAGCCAATGGTGGTGGTGACTTTGATGAAGGAGGGTTTGTCGGTGACTTTTTTGGCTTCGGCGATCGCCTTCTCAATACTATCGAGATCGGTGTTGCCGTTTTCGACGTGAATCACGTGCCAGCCATAGGCTTCAAAGCGTTTGGCCACATCTTCGGTGAAGGAAATATCCGTGGACCCGTCGATGGAGATGTGGTTATCGTCGTAGAAGGCGATCAGTTTGCCGAGTCCTAGGTGTCCAGCCAAAGAACAGGCTTCCCCAGAAACCCCTTCCATGTTGCAGCCGTCGCCGAGAATGGCGTAGGTGTAGTGGTCGACAATCTCCGCGTCGGGTTTGTTGAAACGAGCCGCCAGGTGAGCCTCAGCCATCGCTAAACCCACCGCATTAGCAATCCCTTGTCCCAAAGGACCCGTGGTGACTTCTACGCCAGGAGTTTCAAAGTTTTCCGGGTGTCCGGGGGTACGAGCGCCCCATTGACGGAACTGTTTAATATCGTCAATGCCGACACTGTCATAACCGGTTAGATATAACAGGGCGTATTGCAACATACAGCCATGTCCAGCCGAGAGGACAAAGCGATCGCGGTTAAACCACTGAGGATTTTTGGGGTTAAAGCGCATGAAGCGATCCCAGAGAACAAACGCCATCGGCGCAGCTCCCATGGGAAGTCCGGGGTGTCCAGACTTGGCTTTTTCAACGGCATCAATCGCGAGGAAGCGAATGGAATTAATGCAAAGTTCTTGGAGTGATTGGGTGGCGACTGCCATAGTTTCTACTGTTAAACGATTGACTGGACGAACAGGTGTGAGGTGAAGGAATTCGCGAACGGATAGACGAACCAAACGCCCTCACGAAAGTGTCCCCATCATCCCACTATGGGGATCGAGGAGCAAGGGGCAGACCCGAGAGAGCCGAACGCTCAACTCAACGCCTTAGTGATATTTCCCAAAGGCGAGACAGACATTATGACCACCAAAGCCAAAGGAATTCGAGAGAGCCACATTCACCTCTCGCTCTCGGGCCTGGTTGGGAACATAGTCTAAATCGCAATCGGGGTCCGGGTGTTCTAGGTTCACCGTGGGGGGAACGCGATCGTTGGCTACGGCTAAGACGGCTGCCACCCCTTCAATACCACCGGCACCGCCGAGGAGATGTCCGGTCATGCCTTTGGTGGAACTGATGGCGGCGTTGCGGGCGTTGTCTTCCCCTAGGGCCGCTTTCATGGCGGCGGTTTCCGTGCGATCGTTGGCGGTGGTACTGGTTCCGTGGGCGTTAATGTAATCCACCTGCTCGGGTTGGATGTTGCCATCTTTGAGAGCCAGTTGAATGGCGCGGGCGGCCCCTTCGCCTCCGGGAACCGGCGAGGTCATGTGATAGGCGTCGCAGGTCATCCCATAGCCCAGCATTTCTGCGTAGATGGTGGCTCCCCGACTCAGGGCCATGTCTAAGTCTTCGAGAATTAGCACCCCAGAGCCTTCACCCATAACAAAGCCATCCCGCTGGGCATCGAAGGGACGGCTGGCCCGTAGGGGGTCATCATTGCGGGTGGATAGGGCTTTGGCGGAGGCAAAACCGGCGACAGATAGTTGCGTAATCGCCGCTTCTGCACCGCCACAAATCATGGCTTGGGCATAGCCTTGTTGAATCAGGCGGAAGGCATCGCCAATGGCGTTTGAGCCAGCGGCGCAAGCGGTGACGGGGCTGGAGTTGGGTCCTTTGGCACCTGTATGGATGGCCACGAGTCCCGCTGCCATGTTGGCAATCATCATGGGAACCGTGAAGGGACTCACTCGCGAAGGACCGCGTTTGAGGAGGACTTCGTTTTGGTCTTCCATCACCTTGAGTCCACCGACCCCCGTTCCGAGCATGACACCGATTTGTTCGGCGTTGAGGTCATTGATCTCCAAGCCAGCATGGGTGAGGGCTTGTTTGCTCGCGGCCACGGCAAATTGGGCGAACCGCGCCATGCGTTTGGCATCTTTGCGGTCAATGTAGTCATGGGGGTCAAAGTCTTGGACTTCTCCGGCAATCCGACAGGCGTAGTCGGTCGGATCAAACAGGGTAATTGGCCCGATGCCGATTTTGGCCGCGAGGAGTCCCTGCCAATAGTCGTCTACGGTTTTCCCGATGGGCGTAATCGCCCCGAGTCCCGTGACAACAACACGTTTGCGCTGGGTTGAGGATTGGGTCATGATGTCAGTCAGTATCGAGGGAAGGTCGAACCCGACGAAATACCAAAATGGTTAGTTTTATTAAGTCTTAGGGTTTTAGGGCAGTGGACAGTTTGGAATGGACATTTATATAAAACAAAACTTTCTTATTGATGTGTTTTGAGCTTCAGCAAATGTCCTATTTTGTCTGGCGACTGCTCTGGGTTTAAGTGAACGTTCGGCGATTGGCTTGTGATTGCGCGATCTTCAGGAGGATGACGCTAGGAGATCTCAACCAAGGCGGTCGGTTGAGGTCCCCGGTCATCTCTTAGGCTTGTGCAGCGGCGGATTTCTCTTGGATGTAGCTAATGGCATCCTTCACCGTCAGAATTTTTTCGGCGTCTTCGTCGGGAATTTCGATATCAAATTCTTCTTCAAAGGCCATGACTAATTCCACGGTGTCGAGGGAATCGGCACCAAGGTCTTCGATGAAACTGGCTGCTTCTTTAACTTGGCTGGCTTCAACACCCAAGTGTTCCACGACAATTTCCTGGACTTTCTCTGAAACGTTCGTTTGACTCATCGTTAGGCTTCCTATATTAACTGGCGCAGCAATTTGATGCGGCTGATCCGCAGACAAGCGATTTTACCGTCTGTCGGGGACAACAAACAAGGGATCAAATGGTTTCGTTGCGCTCAATGGTCTGTTGGTCTGTCTTCATCCTATCGGAACGAGCGATCGCCGCGAACCGCGTGGGGACCCGTTGCGAACTCGGGCTGGCCGCAAATCTAGTTAGGGCAATGGCTCAGCATAGCCGGCGCGAACTAGGGCCTGATAGAACATGGCCGTCACTTCAGCGCGAGTGGCCGGTCGCTCCAGGTCTAAGTCTTCGGAATCGGGGGGTTTACGGTCAAGTTCTGCCTCAATGGCAGCGGAAATGGGAGATTTTGCCCAATCCGGGACGGTCTGGCGATCGCCGTAGGCTTGTAAAATCTCGTCGGGGTTATCCGGGTCTTCCAAGTTTAGGCCCGCCCGCAACGACAGCAACACCTCTAGGCGAGAGATGGACTGTTCTGGGCGAAACTCGGGGCCGGGATAGCCACTCAAGAAGCCCAGACGAACGGCGGTATCAATATCCGAGGCGGCCCAGTAGTCATCGTTAACATCCTCAAAGTCTAAGGGGTCTCGCACGCGGTTATTGCCCTCAAACACCTGCTGAACCAGGCGAGCATATTGGGCGCGAGTGACCGGTTCTTCTGGGGCGAAGCGATCGCTCGCAACCCCCTCAATCAAACCTCGGGCCGACATAGCATCAATATAAGCTTTAGCCCAATTTCCCGCCTCGACATCGGCAAAGTCAATGGGGTCCTCAACCTCATCGCTGACATCGGGACGCACTTCGCTCTCGGTCCCATCATCCACATTCACATCATCTGTTGGGGTGGGGATACCCGCTAACTCATCCTCGGGCATCATCTCTTGCGTCTCTGAATCCGTCTCTGGCGTCTCCTCAGCGGGAGTTTCCTCAGTCTGATCTTCATCAGCGGGAGTTTCCTCAGTCTCTTGGTCTAAGTCCCCGCTTTCCAGGGCGCTGCGGGCTTCATCGCCCAGACCACGACCAACGTCCTCAACCTCCCCCGAGGCGGACTCGCCAGCCGCCTCGCGATCGCCGCCAGAATCGCCGCCAGAATCGCCGCTAAAATTGCCACTCAAGAGGAGGGAACCTCTCCCATCTTCCTCGTCTGCTGCTCGTCGCCGGGACCCTCTAGCTGTCTCCTCCTCCGCATCCGGTTGGCGGGTGCGGTTCTGCGATCGCTCAGATGCCCCCCTTTCGGGACTTGGCGGCGGCTGCAACCGGCCTCGATCCCGGCCGGTCGCGGTGTCCTCATCTGTATCATCATCTGTATCATCAGAAGAACCACCAGGGCGATCGCCATCCTGCGCCAAACCGGGAATATCAACCCCCGCAATTTGGTTTGGCGTGATGCGTCGGAGATTACCCCCAGTTAAAACCCAGAAGCCGACACCGCCGAGAGTGGCCAGAGTGACAAAAATGGCAATCCATTCATCGCGTTCAACAGGCCGGGGAGATTCGGGAGGAGTGGGGTTAGCCATGAAAGCACCTCAATTGAGCAGCAGTTGTTCTCTTGACCTCGATGATATCAGCATATCTCGGTCGCCTTAGTTGATTCATCTAGGTTGACTCGCCGGCCGAGACTTCTGATACGGCGGTTGAGGAGTCGTGGTTGATGGAGTTGTCATGGCCCGTCTCAAGCTGTTGGCGGAAGCGTTCGATGAGGCCAATGGTGACGGCGGGAAGTTCGAGATGAGGCGTTAAGCCGACCTCTTCGAGAACTTCAAAGGCCTGAACCGCTTGGGGATTGAGATCCGCCAGACGGCGACCGACTTCAAAGTTGACAAACTGGGACTTTTTGCCCCAAAGCATCGCTGTCGGGGTGTTCAGTTCCGGGAGATAGCGGGCTAAGTCAAAGCAACAATCGCCGCGAACAAAGGCCAGAGCGGCATAATCGGCGTTTTCCTGTTGAGCCGATTCGAGATAAGCGTCGATGATTTCGTCGTAAATGCGTTTGGGATCAGCAAATTGACGCTGTTCCAGGAAGGAGCGGATTCCCCCTGGGGTGGCGACACCTAAGCCATAGAAGAGGCGATCGACGATGGGGGTTTTGACGATTTGGGCAAAAAAGGTGTTGTTGTAGCTATTGCCAAAATCCGAGAGGCCCGTGGGATTGGTGAGGATGAGGGATTTGAAGCGTTCAGGATAGGCGATCGCCACGCGAATGGTAAAGGCCGCCGTCAGGGAGGAGGCCACCACCGTCACCGGTTCGTCACAGGTGGCGGCTAGGAACTCGCCAATGGTGGTGATGTAGTCATCGGGGACATAGTCTCGTTGGGGATGTTCTGATCGCCCCCAGCCAATGAGATCCGGGGCCAGGATGCGATGGCGATACGCAAAGGCGGGATAGACTTTCGACCATTCATAAGCCGACGACCCCCCACCGAGTCCATGGAGGAAGACGAGGGTGTTGTCACTGGGGGCGCGATCGCCCTCAGCGGTGTAATAGGCCATGCGGCCCAAGGAGGTTTGAATCGCCTGTTGGCTAAAACCGGGGGGAATCTTCATATGGCTTGCTCCTGATTGATCTGTAATTTGGGGAGGTGGAGGGTTATCTTGTGTCAGCTTCTGTTTCTGTTGTAGCGAATGCTGGCAGCGGCGGTGTCCATCGGAAGTCCGATCTGGATGTCGAGATGGATTTCGGGATGGATTTAGGGATGGGGGCGATCGCCGGCTTGGATATCCCCAGATTGGCCACCAGTTTTCCTGAGCAGGCGAATCCCCTCAATTTGCAGGGTTTTCTCCAGAGCCTTCGCCATATCATAGAGGGTCAGAGCGGCAACTGAGACCGCCGTTAAGGCTTCCATTTCCACTCCTGTTTCTGATTTTGTCTTCACCGTAGCTTCGAGGCGATAGCCGGGCAAATCCGGCGCAGCGTCAATCTGAACATCAATTTTTTTTAGGGGCAGAGGGTGACAGAGGGGGATGAGTTGGGCCGTCTGTTTAGCGCCCATGATGCCTGCGAGTTTCGCCGTTGCCAAGACATCGCCTTTGGGAGCATTTCCGGCGGCGATCGCCTCAAAGGTCTCTGGCTTCATCCGCACATAGCCCTCGGCCGTAGCTTCGCGAACGGTGACCGCTTTCTCGGAAACATCCACCATACGGGCTTCGCCGCTCTCATCGAGGTGAGTTAAATTTTTTTTTGGCTGGGGGGGTTGCGTCATCGATTTTTTTCAGTTATGATGGTTTCCTAGCGAACAACGCAAGGGCTTGTAGCTCAGTGGACTAGAGCACGTGGCTACGGACCACGGTGTCGGGGG
>SIHH01000370.1 GCA_004299065.1 Phormidium sp. SL48-SHIP
GTTGCGGGTTTTGGAGCTTTTGGGTTTTAGCTGTTAGACAATCCCGAATACAGCGTTAAGGCCACTCCAACCAAAGAACCAATTAACAACGCCATCGTCACTAACGAACTCATCCCAAATCCAGCGGCTCGTTTTTCCGGGGCTTGATAGTACCCCCAGGCGAAGAGAATACGACCAATCACCCAAACCGCACCTAAACCCGCACCCCAAACTTGACTCACGAAGATGGAAAACAGCCACAGGGCGGGAATGAATAAAACAATCTGTTCAACGGTGTTTTGCTGAACGCGAAATACTCGCTCAAAATCAGGATTTCCTGATGTCGCGGGGGGAGACACTTGATATTTGAATCTGGCTCGCCCGACGTTAATCGTAACCACAAAATAGAGAATTAGGGCGGCGACGGTGACGAGGGCTGTCCAGGGATAGGCTGACATAGGGCTGGGGATAATTTAACAACAAATGACCCCAAAAATGGGTCTAATGGTAGCTCTTGAAAAAGGTCTTGAAAACTCAGGCGGATCGGTCAAGATTATACTCGATTTGGGGACGGGCTGTCGAGGTGATGTCTGGGAAAAAATCTGCCGAATTGGGCGATCGCATTCCAGGAATCACACCGTCATTGCCGAGAACCCCCTACCTATTGACCCATTAAAGCCCGAATAGCCACTAATAAGCCTCGGGCTTTATTGAGGGTTTCTTGATACTCTTTGTCCGGGTCAGAATCAGCCACTAAGCCAGCCCCCGCTTGAACAGAGACCGTATTTTGACCCGACTCATCGGCTTGTACGATCGCCGTGCGAATGGCGATCGCCGTATTCAACTGTCCCTCAAAATCATAATAGCCATAGACCCCCGAATAGGGACCTCGGCGACTCGGTTCTAACTCAGCGATAATCTCCATGGCCCGAATCTTGGGCGCACCACTGACGGTTCCGGCCGGAAAACAGGCTTTCAGCAGATCCCACGCCGACTTGGAGGGGGCCAGTTTCCCCACCACATTACTAACAATGTGCATCACGTGGGAATAGCGCTCCACCACCATCAACTCATCGACCGTCACCGTTCCCTGTTCACAGACGCGGCCTAAATCATTGCGGCCCAAATCCACCAACATGACATGTTCCGCCACTTCCTTAGGATCGGCCAACAAATCCGCCGCCAGTTCAGCATCCTCCCGGGCCGTTTTCCCGCGCGGACGGGTTCCGGCGATGGGCCGTACCGTGGCCAGGCGGGTTCCATCGTCGAGGCGATCGGCTTTCACCATCACTTCCGGACTCGACCCGATCGCCTGCCAAGACTTAAAGTTGAAATAAGCCATATAGGGAGAGGGATTAATCAGACGAATCGAGCGATAGAGGGAAAAGGGATCTCCCGCAAACGCCGCCGATAACCGCTGCGAAATCACCACCTGGAAAATATCCCCAGCTTTGATATAGTCTTTGGCCTTGCGGACACTCTCGCAGAATTGGTCCCGTGTGGTGTTGCTCGATGTCGCGAGGGGTTGATCCTCATTCAGATGAGGCGGAGTCCATTCGAGCATCGTATCTTCGCTGCTGAGGGGATGTTGTAGCTTATCGACGAGCTGCGAGACGCGATCGCAGGCCTGACGGTAAGCCGCCTCAACCGTCACCTCGGGATCTCGTAAATCCGCATAGGCGATCGCCCAAATCTTCCGTTTCACCTGATCAAACACCAGCAGATTATCCACCTGCATCCAAACCCCATCCGGTAAATCCCCCTCCTGAGCGGGATGCACCGAGACGCGCGGTTCAATCCAATGAATCAACTCATACCCCCAAAAGCCAAACAAGCCACCAATCCCCGAAGGGAGTTCCGGTAACTGCACCGGCTGATAGGGTTTCAGACAGTCCTCAACAATCGTAAACGGGTCGCCACCGAAGCGATCGACTCGGCCATCGCGATGAGTTTGTAGCGTTTCCTCACCCCGAGATTCGAGGACCCAAAGGGGATTACAGCCCAAAAAACTATAGCGTCCAATTCGCTCCCCCCCTTCGACGGACTCTAGTAGAAAACTATAGGGTTGACCTGCACAGACCTTATACCAGGCTGACACCGGGGTATCCAAGTCCGCCACCCACTCCTGATAGACTGGGACAAAATTACCGGTTTGCGCCAGTTGACGAAATTGCTCTAAATCCGGAAAGATCACAGGTCTGATGATGAAGAATTACACAGTGGGACTCGGACAATGGGACTCGGACAACAGAACTAGGACAACTTAGGGATCTTACCGCAGTTGTCCCTTAACAGCGACAGCCGCTCCCCAGCAAAGAGAAAGAGAATGCAGATGCTAACACATTCTACATTCTCTGGGAAGACAACTTAATGTCCGTGACAAGCGGAACCGATTTAAACGGTGTAGGGCTGTTTACCGCTGAACTTGAGTTTAGCGGGTTCGGGGTTTTTGCCGATGCTGCGATCGAGGATGTTGACCAAAGGACGACCTTCGTTCACTTTCTCGGGGAACACACCATCTTTGGGATGGAGATATTCCATTTCACCGTTGGGGAAAATCCGATAGATTTTAAAATCTTCGAGTTTCGGCTTGAACTTCGTCCGCAGTTGGGTTCCGAGGGCCAAACACTGTTCCTTGCGAGCCAAGTACAGCAGGTTTTCGCCTTCGTGCATGATCGCCGCACCGCCGGTGGGCATCTCAAACACTTGCTGCTTGGGGCTAGTCCAGGTGATGGCGTACTTTTCTTCACGTTCGGCTGCCGAAAGCAAACCACCGGTGCTACCACCGAAAATCGGAGTTTTTCCAGTCAGTTCTTCTGCCATAAGTTTAAATTGAACGAGATTAAAGAGCTTGATGGGGATCCTATCATTGCAGCGGGGAAAGGTGAGCCATCTCGTCAACAAATGTAACAGTTTGTTAGGGAACCGGGAAC
>SIHH01000371.1 GCA_004299065.1 Phormidium sp. SL48-SHIP
CTTCGAGATGTCCGCAACGATTTAGCGCATACTGAGATGCGTTCAGATTCACTATCGGCTGCAAAAATGAGTGAATTTGTCAAGAAAGATTTGCTAAAAAACATCAAAATGCTTATGACAATTCTACCTTGATCAACTCAGAGGAGGAATAAACTCAGAGGAGGGTCAGAATTGAATGAAATTAAAGTAGGGGCGAAAAATTTTTCGCCCCTACTCCTCAACCTCCTCAATCTCCTCCTCCAAACAGTCTTCTTCCGTCTCGACATCACAATCGAGATCCGGCTCCTCCTGACTTGAGGAAAATACCATGTTACAGATGGATTGGGAACAACTACTACAGCATTGTGCCTGGTTATCTTCATCTGAGCAAAATGAAACTAAAAATCCAGAAATACTATACGATAGAAACGTGCGGCGAGGATATTGTTTGAACGGTTTTTGACCATACTGGACGGAGATTTGAGGCTGTATATCTTGGCACGTCTTGTTGGAGGTTTTGAGAATTTTAGCTGCCTCATGACAATCCCGAAATCGCTGTCTTGAGCGAGAAATGGCGCTCATCAAATCCGTCTCCAAGAGGCTGTTCTTGACATAACAGGAACAGGACTCGCCCTGGTGCAAAATTCGATAAGCACAGGAGTAGCCCTTTCGGGGTGAAATATACGTTTGATATAGGTCAATCAGGGCAACGAGGAAGCTGCGGCTACGGCGTTCTAAGGGGGCTAACGTGATAGACTGAAGCCAAGAGATTAGGGGAAAATTCAAGGTTTTAGTCATAACCGGATTGTTTGAGTAATCTAAACCTTATGGCAAGCACTGCGACAAAAGGGATATCTACCAGATTATCCTAAGAGCGAACCCTTGCGATCGCCCTGACATCCTTAAAACCCTACGTCAACCCCTGTATCCGATCAAATCAGGGTCGATGAGTCCGCCTCAAAAACCACATCCTCATACAACGCCTCGAAACTCCCCTGAAACTGAAGACTTTTCAACTCAAAGATTCCCTCCATCGCAGTATAGTTTTGCAACGTCCATACCCCACCTTCCCCTCGCCGAAACATCTCCACTCGTTGCTTCTCCGTATTGATTAACACATACTCTTGCAAACTCTCTAAACTTTGATAGGCAGCAAACTTATCACCCCGGTCAAACGCTTCCGTAGAGGGAGATAGCACCTCAACAATTAACGTCGGAAAACGTTTATAGTGAGTGGTTTGACGATCGCGAGGTTCACAGGTCACAAACACATCAGGATAAAAGAAACTATGACGCTGTGCCACCCGCAGTTTCATATCGGACAGATACACCCTACAGCCACGGCCTCGCACATGGCTACGGAGTAGGACAAACAAGTTTCCAGCAATCGTAACATGGCTGTCACTCGCGCCGGCCATGGCATAGACATCGCCATTGAGATATTCATGTTTAATCTCGCTGGTAGATTCAAGGCGTAGATATTCTTCTGGGGTGAGGGGGAAGTCGGAGGATGCCATCATTGCCGTTGCCATGAACTCATACCCTGATTATACTCAGCCAGAAGAGTCCCACAAAAAAGCCCCACTCCGAGAGGGAATGGGACCATTAGAGACGAACACATGAAAACGAGAATCTCCTTAGCCGCAGCCAGTTCCGGTTCCTTTGCAGACCTTCTCGCCGACGCTACGATTGCGACCCCGTAACGTCGTGACATCGCCGCCGTTGTAAAGGGTTTGTAACCCGGCTTCCATGAATCCGGTCATCTCGACAATTAAGAGTCCCGATTCCCGCAAAATCTGCCGGGGAGACTCGCCAATCCCGCTGACGAGGAGGGCGCGACAGTCTTGTAACTGGTCAGCTAACAGTTTCCAACGCCGTGGCCCCATACCCCGTTCTGGGGTGGGTCGTTCTTCCACGAGGGCAAAACCATCTGGGGTTTGTTGCCAAATCTGTAACCGCACTGCATCGCCGAGATGTTCGTTGACTAACACCCCTTCAAAGGTGGCGACGGCGACGTAGGGACGTTCGACTTCTGGCTTGCGGGGTAGGGTGGAACAGTCGGTGAGACAGCCCCGGAACTCCTCAGAACGGTCTTCACCCAGTAAGCCCACGGCGTCGGCGCGGCAACGGGTACAGTGGGTCATGGGGGTGATGAATTCCCCAGCATGACGACGCAAGACGGCCATTTCTTTGGGTGCGGGTTCGGGTAAGACGCCGAAGGGAGTGTCTGGGGTGGGATACATAGGCATGGCGTTGAATAAATCCACACCCATGGCGGCGACGGTTTCGGCAATTTCGATCGCATGATGGTCATTCACCCCCGGAATCACCACGGTGTTGACTTTCACCACCACATCAGCAGCTTTCAAGGCCCGAATCGCCTCCATCTGACGACTCAACAGGCGTTCAGCCCCCTGTCGTCCGCGCAACACCAGGTTTCCATCCCGGAACCAGCGATAGACTTTGGCACCAATGTCAGGATCGATCGCATTCACAGTCACCGTCACATGAGACACCCCAATACGGGCAATTTCTTCGACATGTTCTGCTTTTAATCCCATCCCATTCGTGGCGAGACAGAGGATTAAATCCGGGAAGCGTTCCCGCAACAGGCGCATGGTTTCCAGGGTTTCCCAAGCATTGGCAAAGGGGTCTCCCGGCCCGGCAATTCCGGCGACGGTGATGCGGGGTTCTTTCTCTAGGATTTGCGCCATGTACTCGGCCGCCTGATGGGGTTCGAGGACTTTACTGGTGACACCGGGACGGCTTTCGTTGACGCAATCATATTTACGATTGCAGAAGTTGCATTGCACGTTGCATTTGGGGGCAACGGGAAGGTGCACTCTCCCAAATTTCCCTTTAATTTTAGGGTTGAAACAGGGATGTTGGTCGAGGTTTAAGGGGGTTTTGGTGGAGTTTAGGGTAGTCATA
>SIHH01000372.1 GCA_004299065.1 Phormidium sp. SL48-SHIP
TCAGAAATTGGACTTGTTCTCACTGTGGGACGAGTCATGATCGAGATCTCAATGCAGCCATCAACCTCAAAAAAGAGGGACGACGACTCTTGACCTGCGGGACGCGGGGCCAAGCCTATTGTCCAGATGTAAGACCTAACCGTAGAGGACGTAAGAAGTCTACGGTTGGGCAATCTGTTGGGTAGGAAGCCGCTATTGTAATCTTTGATTCAATAGCGGTAGTTCACTATTTTGCCAGGGTGTTTGGACGGGTCACAATTGCGGTGAACCCGGCTTACACGTCTCAGCAATGCTCCAGTTGTGGCACTATCGTTAAGAAATCGTTATCCACAAGGACACACGTTTGTCAGTGTGGATGCAAGTTAGATCGAGACCACAACGCAGCTATGAACATCCTTAACTCAGGATTGGGTACGACGGGGCACGTCGAAACCTCTGTATTTAATGCCGGCAACGCTTCTGGAGAATTAACCTCTATCTTGGCTGGCGAAAGCCGGTCAGGGTAAGTTGGCTCGCTGAAGGAAGAATCTCCGTCGCGTGATTCGCCGAGAGTGTCAAACTCTAATTCCCCAACTCCCCTGATGAATATCTAAGGATGAATTTGTCCGAGAATCAAGCGTAGGCGATCGTAGTCGTCCTTGAGCAGCAAACTTAAGGTGCGTCCCGCCCGAACCAACCACTCCCGCTCCGTTTTACGAATTTGGTAAATCTCACGAACTGCTGCCGCCGTCAACGCCTCAACCGGGGCATTTCCCACCTCTAACAGCGTCCGTAGGAAGTCTA
Source organism: Phormidium sp. SL48-SHIP (assembly GCA_004299065.1). Classification (GTDB taxonomy): domain Bacteria; phylum Cyanobacteriota; class Cyanobacteriia; order Cyanobacteriales; family Geitlerinemataceae; genus Sodalinema. Next base: position 784 of record SIHH01000372.1, read on the forward strand.
ACCCCTCACTGAAGTCAATCACCTCCTCCGGCGTGCAATAGGCCACCCCTTGGTGAATCTGGGGAGGACGCGGCGGCAGATATTGATACACCTGGCCCGACTCCGGCACCACAAACCCGACGATCGCCGCCCGAAATTCCGTCTTTAACATGGCGAAAATCTGGGGTTGGCGATCGCGTAACTCCTCCAACGACATCCCCAAGGCCTGAGCGCGATGAACCGAATCAATGGGGGTGGTTGTGGCATGATAGACCACCCCATAAATGGGATTCCCCGACTCCTCATCCACCGCCTTCACCCAACTGCCAAAGGGAGGCATCGTCGGGAAGCGTAACTCATCCCCATCGAGACATTGCGCCAAAAACTCCGTCGTCGCCGTCTCAATGACCTCCGCAAAGCGATCGCCGCGATCGCCCGGATTCTCGGAAAATTGGGGTAGAGGTAAACGAACCATACACTATCCTAGGGTTTGAGAGACCACAAGCGGGGCCACCACAAGCGGGGCCACCACAAGGATTTGCCCCTACTTCTTGCGTCCAGCCTTGGCGTCGACTAACTCCAACTCCGAGAGTAAAAACGTCACCGAATGATCCCAATTTCCTCCCTCAAACAAGACCGCCGCCTTACCGTCACTGACTCGTTGCACCGAGCCTTTGAAGCGGTAATAGGTGTCTTCAGGGTTAATCACTTCCACAGCCGATCCAGGCAGAATCATAAGTCCTTTGTCTTTTCGCTAATTCACCATCCCGATTTTAGCCCACCAGAGCGCCCCCGCTAGAACTTTAACCGCTGTCGGTGATTGATCACCGACTCGACTAACCCCACCGCCAGGAAATTCGTCAGCAAGGCCGATCGCCCATAACTCATCCAGGGCAGCGGAATCCCCGTCACCGGGGCTAAACCAATCGTCATACTGACATTGACGATCACCTGAAACACCAACATCGACAACACCCCCACCGCCAATAAGGAGCCAAAATTATCCTTCGCCGTTTGGGCAATAATCACCAAACGCAAACAAATCAGCCAAAAAACAAACAAGACCACGATCGCCCCGACAAACCCCCATTCCTCGCCCACCGCCGAGAAAATGAAGTCCGTATGTTGCTCCGGGATAAAACCGCCCTGGGTTTGGGTTCCCTGGCCTAAACCGCGTCCCCACAGTTCCCCCGAACCAATCGCAATGCGGGATTGAATCAAGTGATAGCCGCCGCCGAGAGGATCACGACTCGGATCGAGAAATAGCACAATCCGGTCTTTCTGATAGGGTTTGAGCAAGTCCCATAGCACCTCCCCTAAGCGTCCAGACACCAAATTGACCGTTAACGCTGCGATCGCCCCCAACCAGCGTCCCGGAATCGTCAGCCAAGCAATAACCGCCATCCCAGCCACCCAAATAAACCACACCGGCAGCAGCAAACTAAACAAGATGGCCGAAATCATCGGCGACACCAACAACAGCAACCAACCCGGATTCGCATTCGCCCAATACAGCATCCCCAAGGTAATGGCCCCAAACACCAAAGAGGTTCCTAAATCCGGTTGCAAAAAGACCAACGACCAAGGAACAGCCGCCACCGCCAAACTCTTCAACACCGTCGGGAAGTTAGCCGCCGTTCGCCCTTCCAGCATCGTCGCCAGGGTAATAATTAGCCCCAACTTGGCAAACTCCGACGGCTGGATATTAAAGCCACCAATCGTAATCCAACGTTGCGCCCCCAGGGCCGTGGTTCCTAAGACCATCACGGCAATCAGGGACAAATTCGTGATGACATAGATAATCCAAGTCCATTGAACCAGGATTTCATAGCGCCAGCGGGCAATAACCAGGGCGATGGCCACACCAATCGCGCCCGTCAGCCAATGTTGCCACCATTCGGTGTACTCCAAGGTAAGCTGGCTACTACGAATCACCAATCCGGCATAGACGGTTAAGCCAATACAAAGGATGAGTAACGTCCAGTCAATGGACTGCCAAGCTTGTAACCAATTACGGTTGACCATAGATGGATGTTAGGGGAACAGGGAACAGGGGAGAAGAAGGCAAGAGGCAAGAGGCAAGAGGCAAGAGGCAAGAGGCAAGAG
>SIHH01000058.1 GCA_004299065.1 Phormidium sp. SL48-SHIP
ATATCACCACCAATCAAGGGTTGATCCAAGGTATCAGCCACAAATACTGTAAACATATTCACAAAAAGGATGGTTATTCTTATGTCGCATAACGGGTTGTCCCCCTTGTCCTCCCAACGCCAAACGGATTACCGTTATGGTGTGGGTCTCCAGGGGGGTTGAGAGATGATAGGTGCAGACCGAATAACCTGGCTCAAAACCCATACCATCCTCAATAAGCTCTCGGATGAGGCCTTGACGGATTTAAACGCTCTCCTGGGCGATCGCAGCCTGAGCGAAGCCGACATTCTCAGCCAAGTCGATCAGCCCCCCGACGGCGTTTATATCCTGTATCAAGGGAAACTTCAGAGCGATCGCCCTCAAGGCGCCTATTGTCTCACCGCCGGAACCGTCCTGCACCTACAAGACCTGATTCTTGATCGCCCCAGCAGCGAAACCCTAACCGCTCTCAGCGATAGCCAGCTTTGGCAGATTTCTCGGGAAGAGATGAACGATCTCCTCGACCGTCACCCGGACATCTCACAGCTATTCTCAGAACAACTGGCCGCCGAACTCGATCGCCTCTCCGCCGAACTCAGCTACGAACGAGATCGTCAAAGCGAACTACGGCCCTATCTCGTCAACCGCATCCGCCGGGGAATCATTGGTAGCAGTCGTTACGCCGTGCGACTGCGACAAAAAATCAAACAAGCCGCCAAAACCCGAGACTCCGTCCTAATTTTTGGCGAACCGGGACTCGAAAAAGATAACATCGCCAGCCTCATCCACTACGGTTCTCCCCAACGGCGAGAACCCATGATTCAACTCACCAGCGGCCTGCTGCAAACCAGCGGTGCTGAACTCTTTGGCCGCCTCAACGGTAAACCCGGCCTCCTCGAATGGCTCGGAGAAGGAACCCTAGTTCTCAATAACGTCCAAGATTTACCCGAAGAACTGCGGCCGCAAATTGCCCAACTCCTAGAAAGCCAAACCTATCAGCCGGTTTCCCGAGATCCGCAACAGACTCCCGTCTCGCGATCGTGTCAGGCCCGCATTATCCTGATTTCCGAACGAACCGCCCCGGAATTTACCGACTGCATCGATCAGAGTATTAAAGTTCCTCCCGTCCGCGTTCGCAAAACTGATATTAAAGCCCTTCTCGATTACAACCTGAGTCTCTGCTGTCGCAGTCGCGGCATCCCTAAACCCAAAATCACCCCTGAAGCCGTCCGTCGTCTGCAATCCTACGATTTTCCCAATAACTTACGGGAACTCAGTAGTCTGGTGAAACGAGCCGTGACTCAAGCCGATGGTGCCGAAGAACTCACCGAAGAACTCTTTTGGTCTCAAGACAACAAAAAAACTCGCTTACGTCTCAATCTCTTCAAAAGCTATCCTCAACTGCGGCAATTTTTGCGCGGTAAATTTTGGACCGATGGACTCAACTATGGAATAACAACCTGGGTCTTTGCCCTAGTGGTAATTCTCTTGTTTGTTGGACCGCAAACACGGGATCAAAATGTCGCTTTAAATCTTTTTTGGGCTTGGTGGTGGCCCTTAGTTTTAATCGGTTTTCCCTTTGTTGGACGACTCTGGTGTGCCGTCTGTCCTTTTATGATTTACGGCGAACTGAGTCAAAAACTCTCCTTAAAACTCTTTCCGCGCCAACTTAAACCCTGGCAACGGCAAGCAGCAGAACGCTGGGGGGGCTGGTTTTTGTTTGGACTGTTCGCCCTGATTTTTCTCTGGGAAGAACTCTGGCATTTACAAAATACGGCCTATCTATCGAGTTGTTTGTTGCTCTTAATTACCGCCGGAGCGGTGATTTTTTCTGTACTGTTTGAACGACGTTTTTGGTGTCGCTATCTCTGTCCAATTGGAGGCATGAACGGCTTATTTGCCAAGCTTTCTATGACCGAATTACGAGCGCAAACCGGGATTTGTTCGGCTGAATGTACCACCTATCAATGTTATAAAGGGGGACCCGAAAAGGGAGAAGGACAAGAGACCAACGGCTGTCCCCTTTATTCCCATCCGGCCCAACTGCAAGATAACCGCGATTGTGTTCTTTGTATGACCTGTCTTAAAGCTTGTCCTCATCGGTCTGTGGAGGTCAATTTGCGGCCACCGGGGATCGAACTTTGGACGACCCATACCCCCTATAGCTATGAGGTGGCGTTGCTCTTTCTGTTACTCGGCGGGGTCTTTTTGCGGCGATTACCACAACTGCAAGGAGTGTTGGGATGGTCGTTTAACCTAGAGACCTTTGGGCAACATCTGGAACTGTCCCTGTTGGCGTTGCTGTTACCGGCGATCGCCCCCCTCCTGGCTCATGCGCTCATACAGGGCATTCACCGGCTCTGGAACAGCCCTAAACCCCGACCCTTTATCGACCTAGCCTATGGCTATCTGCCTCTGGTCTGGGGGGGCAATTTAGCCTATTATCTGCATCTGGGTTTGGGGGAAGCCGGACGAGTGTTACCGGTGACTCTAGCCACTTTTGGCATCGAGGGTGTGAATCTGCCGATTTGGGTGGCCGACCCGGCTGTGATTACGTTTTTGCAAGGCACAACGCTTCTGGTGTCAACCCTTCTCTGTATCATTCTGACTCAGAAGATTGCCCGTCAATCCTGGCGTTTTCTGTGGCCACAACATCTCAGTGCGATCGCCTTGGCTTATGGTCTCTGGGCGGTGATTCTCCCCTCATCGTAACCAACAACCCGGCCCCGATTCCCTAAGATTGGGCAACTGGGGCCGGGTCGAATTGACGGTCAACGAGTAACGCTCAGGGCATTAGCAACCCATGACAACGAATGATGATTAGCCCTTGGCAACCATCGTCAAGATTAAATCAATGGTGCGGTTGGAATAGCCCCATTCGTTGTCATACCAGGACACGACTTTAAAGAAATTCTCGTTCAACTCCATGCCCGCATTGGCATCAAAAATACTCGAATGAGGGTCAGTGGTGAAGTCCGTGGAGACGACGGGGTCTTCGGTATAGCCGAGAACCCCTTTCATGTCTCCTTCTGCGGCTTTTTTCATCGCGGCGCAGATGTCAGCATAGCTGGTGGCCTGTTCCGTGCGGAAGGTCAAATCCACCACCGAGACATCGGGGGTGGGAACCCGGAAAGCCATACCGGTTAAGCGACCTTTGAGGGCAGGAAGCACCAAAGTCACCGCTTTGGCAGCGCCGGTAGAGGCGGGGATGATATTTTGGGGGGCGCTGCGGCCGGCCCGGAGATCCTTTTGGCTGGGACCATCGACGGTGGGCTGAGTTGCCGTCATGGCGTGAACCGTGGTCATTAAGCCTTCAGCCAGGCCGAAGTTATCATGAATGACTTTGGCGATCGGGGCTAGGCAGTTGGTGGTACAACTGGCATTGGAGACGATGGTATGTTGACTGGGGTCATACTCATCTTGGTTGACTCCCATCAGCAGGGTTTTGACCTTGTCAGGGTCTTTCGTTGGGGCCGAAAGAACCACCCGTTTTGCCCCAGCTTCAAGGTGTTTGGAGGCTTTCTCGTAGGTTGTAAAGAGTCCAGTGGCCTCAATCACATACTCAGCACCGTATTTGGCCCAAGGAAGCTGAGCGGGGTCTCGTTCCGAGGTGCAAGGAATAAAGGTTCCATTGACGACAATGCCGTCAGATTTGGCTTCAACCTCGCCCTGGAAGCGACCATGGGTTGAATCGTATTTGAGGAGATAGGCAAGGCTTTCGGGGGAGACGAGGTCGTTAATCCCGCAGAACTCGATGTCGGGGTTGGCGAGTCCAGCCCGGAAGACTAAACGTCCAATACGACCGAAGCCATTGATTCCAACTTTGACCATGATGATAATTCCTCTGAAGCAGATTACGTGAGCAGCATCCGGCTGAGTCGCTAAGGCAGACTCATTGGCCCTTAGGATAGAGCAAAACAGAAGGCTGCGGTAGATGGTGGTGCGGGTTTTGGATGTCGTCGGGCAGTGGTGAGACTTACCCTATGGGACTATCGTTACAATATCCTAATTCTTGGGCTATGCTGACGGTAACGCGATCGCTGAATCTCTCGACAGATGGGTGGCTTGCCGCCCAACGGTTGGGCATTCTCCTCATCTTAACTTTAGGAAAGCTTCAGGGTTGCGATCGCCCGGCTAGGCGGAACTGACCTCACGATTGTCGAAGTCTGGAATTGTCTGCCGGGAAATGAGACACTGGTCTCTAGGTGAGTGGTTATGTATATTTGCGGAAAAATCTATGAACCCTGATGAAATTAAAGTCGTCCAACCGGGTGGTCTCCTCGATGGCGTTAAGGCCAGCCAGGTGCGACGGGAGATTAGTGACTGTTTAGAGACTGGGGCCAAGGTGATTCTCTTGGACTTGAAGGATGTGACCTTTATCGACAGTTCAGGCTTAGGGGCCTTGGTGTCAGCCTTAAAGACGGTACGGGCGGCCGATGCGAAGATGTTTGTCTGTTCGATTAGCGATCAGGTGAAAATTCTCTTTGAACTGACCAGTATGAACCGCGTCTTTAAGATTTTCAGCGATCGCCAGGAGTTTGAGGAGTCCATGTTATCGTCCTGAGGGCTATCCTCGGCCTCCCATCGGCGCGCACCTCCATAACTTAGGTGAACGTCAGTTGCAAGAGTGAGACATCGTCATCAAAGGGTTGGGGAGAACAAAGCTCTTGGAGATGTTCAAAGAGAGAGGTTAGAGCAATCTCCGGGTTGGGGCTGGCCTGGGTGAGCCAATCGGCAAAGGCATCTAAGCCCCAAATCGTGCCATCACTCTGGGGAATCTCGTACACGCCATCACTAAAAATATACAATTGCCCCGATGGGGCGATGGTACAGGTGGCTGTGTCGTAGTCCACGTCGGGGAACATCCCAATCGGGAGGTTGGGAGTATTGAGACGACTCAACTCAGGGGGAACCGTGTCGCCATCGCTCGATACCAGTAAAGCTGGGGGATGGCCAGCACTGGCGTAGGTGAGGCGGCGGCTGCGGGTATCGTAAACCCCATACCAAATCGTGAAGTACTTTTCTTCGTAGAACGTTCCCGAGGAGCTAGTTTGAAAGGCTTGATTGAGGGCTTGTAAGACTTGACTGGGATCGCGAAAGTTGGTGCGGGGTAGGGAACGCGATCGCAGAATGTTTAAGACCGATACCGAGAGTAAGGCGGCGCCGACTCCATGGCCCGAGACATCCACCAGATACATCGCCAGGGAGGTCTCATCGAGCCATTGGAAGTCATAACAATCGCCTCCGAGTTGTTGGCAGGGAACAAAACACGCCGCGATGCGAACTGCGGTATGATGACGGGAAACTGGGAGCAGCGATCGCACATAAGCAGCGGCTTCAGATAACTCAGCCTCCAACATATGTTTCTGCTTTTGTAGATCTTGGCTGAGTTGATGGATACGCAGTCCAGCGCGAACTCGCGCCTTAAGTTCATCCATATCAATGGGCTTGGCCAGAAATTCGTCAGCCCCAGTATCGAGTCCGATCACCCGATCCTCGACGGCTCCACGAGCTGTGAGTAAGATAAAGAAGGTGGTTGATAGTTCAGCCATTGCCTTCGTTTGGCGGCAGACTTCAAGTCCATCGATGCCTGGCATCATCCAGTCGCAAATAATCAGTTTGGGTTTGAGGCGTTGTGCCAGATCAATTCCTTCCTCACCGTTTTTGGCGACGGCTACGTCATAGCCCTGTTGCGTTAGGGCGCGTTTGATCACCAAGCGAGTCGTTGGGTCGTCGTCGATTAGGAGAATCGGAGTCATGATCAAGAAACAGACCGCAAGTTTTTGAATGAAGCTGAGGATGTTATCGCTTTGGAAACCTTGAGCAAATTGCCCCTCTCCGCATCATTGCGTGTTCCAACGGATCTTAGCGCGTTAGCCCGCGTTTTGGATTGGTTTGATGGTTTTGAGTCACCGGTCGTCCCCCAACGAGTCTGGTTACAACTCAAGACGGCGTTGGCTGAAGCCTTTACGAATGCCGTACGACACGCCCATGCCGGTGCGCCGGAGTTAACGGTTGAAATTCAGTTTGAACAGACGGCTGAGTCTCTGGAACTGAAAATCATTGATTCAGGCCCCCACTTTGATTTGGAGGCCAAGTTACATGAGTTACCAGATGTTGATCTCAATGCTACGGGAGGTCGGGGCTTACGCCTGATGAACTGTATCGCCGATGAGTTGCGATATGTGAGGCTAGACGACGATCGCAACTGTTTATCTCTAGTTAAATGCTACGAGATGGAATCGCCGTCTTGAACGGGTTAAATCAGTAATTTCACGGAGGCGTCAATCCCCCATTCCCCAGGAGATGACAGAAATGACCAGGATCAGCCAAAACCAACGGGGCAAAGATAGAGTATCCCAGAGGGAGATGGGCAACTCAATCCAAAAAAATGTGCCCAACCAACCGATGAGGGTGAGTAAGGCAGTCAGAAGTAGAATTAATGGCATTGTCAGCCCCTGCGACCGATAGTTCCTGTATTCTACCTCAGGCCAAGGGAGGACCTTGGGTGCCATCAAGCGAGTGGGGCAGTTTGCAGGTCAAGGGCAAAGGATCAACGGCAACTCGCCCTTTGACGACCGCCCTAAGCAGTCGGTCAATCGAGCGTTGTTCATCTTCGCTGAGGGACTCATCGAGAATGGCAGCTTTTAAACCATAGCGATCTAAAAGCGTCAGCTTCCCTGTGGTGCGTGCTGATACCAGAATTTCACCGAGTGCCCCTGGAATTAGCATCGTCGACTTTGTGGAACCATTAGACATTTTCAAGCTGTTCCTTAACCCTGTTCCAGAGATAGACATCCCGATTGTGTCAGAGTTTTTGCGATCGCCACGTGATATCTCACCGGGGTATTGAGTGAGTTTGATCGAGGTTTGATGCGATCGCAGATACCAATAAGATGCGATCGCGATCGCAGACAAAACCAGTCCGATATCAGTTGAGAACCCTTTCGGTCAATTAATGCTCGAAAATCTGGGAATACTGCAACAAATCCAGAGCAACAAACACCGGGATCGCAGCAAAACAAGCCTCAGCAAGCTGCCAGCGTTCCTCTCGTTGCAACATCTGCGTCAAAGTCCGTTTGAGAGAAATCAGGTAGCGAACATCATTCGCCGCATAGCTTAACTGCTCATCCGAGAGATGGGCCGCATTCCCCCAATCCGAACTTTGAGCGCGTTTATCGAGTTCAACGCCTTCGAGTTCCAGAACTAATCCTTTCAAGCCATGAGATGAGGTATAAGTCCGGGCTAACTTACTAGCAATCTTGGTACAAAAGATTGGCCCAGTCGTAATCCCTAAATGATGTTGCAACATGGCGACATCAAAGCGAGCAAAATGAAAAATCTTTTCAACGCTGCTCATTTCCAGTAATTGTTGTAAATTCGGGGCTTGAGATTGTCCCCGTTGAATCCGCACCACCGTGACATATCCCGCCTCATCGCACAATTGCACCAAACAGAGGCGATCGCGCGCAGGAAGCAGGCCCATCGTTTCCGTATCCACAGCGATGGCCGTTCCTTGACGATAGCGATCCAGCAAATCCTGACTGAGATCCCCATCACACACACAAAAGTTGTCTAAACTCATTTCAAACCACTCCCAACTCTAAACTTGATTCAGGAGCAATCTTAAAAGATAACCGTCCCCATCGGCCCACCTCAGGGGGAGAACACCAAAAAACCCGCCTTTCCCGAGCCAACGAGAAAAAGCGGGTCCAAACCGGGAAACTCCCCCACCTAGGGGAGTCGTACCCTGACACTCGAATCCGAGAAACCAATCCTAGAAACTAAAAGTTCCTCGCAACGTACCAATGAAGACACTATCATTGTCAGCATCCTGATTGGGATTGAGCAACCAAACCAAACCCGGAGTAATCGAGATATTTTCACTCACCTGGACCTGATAGAACCCTTCCAAATGTAGAGGGATGTCATTCTCAAAGAAGCTGTTGGTATCTTCGAGGCCACCCAGATAGGGTTGAGCGCCCACAATCACGCCTCCCAAATTCCCCGGAAGTACCAAATCCGGGAACGCCAGGCCCAAAGCCCAGTTCCAGATTTCCCCATCCAGCTCATTGGTGCGCAAATAAATGTCACTGTAGCTACCCCAAGCATTCACATTCAAGCCGGGAGATAACGACCATGACAACTGAGCGCCGATGGAGTGGCTTGTTACAGCGTTCACCGCGCCAAGATTATTAGCAAAAGTTGTTCCCGTGAAACCAAAGTTGGTGTTGTCAAAACCAGACCCCCCGCCATTATTGAAGCCAAAGTTCCCTTCACCGAAATAGCCATAGTTATAGGTCACCGCAAACCCCACCTCAGGCGTGGGGGTATAGGTTAACTGAGCCAAAGCGGAAATATCGCCGTTAAACAGACCATCGCCGGGAGAAGGGCTATCGGCTTCCGAGGCCAGATAACCAGTCGTCACTTGGAACGAATCGCCAAAACTGAGATTTAAGCCAATCCCAGCCCCACCGCCAAGCCGATAAATTGGGTTATGTTGACCAAAAGCACTTAACGCCCCATTGCCACCATCTTTATCATCAAAATAGGGGTTGAGGGTGGGGGTGAAATCTGCAAAGTGGAGTCCAGTGGCCCCAACAATCACGTCAACGGATTCCCCGAGAGGGAAGGAGTAGGCCAAACTTTCAAGGTTGACCGAGTTATCCGAGTCACCGAAGACCTGAGAGGCTAACACCCCTTCACCCGAGGGACCAAAGTTCAGTCCTTGGTTGGTTCCTGTGGTGCCGAAGGGGACACTGTTGCCCACTTGCAGGCGAGTTAAGAGGCGGTCTTGTCCTGTGAAGCTAGAAACAAAATTCAAGCGAACCCGTTGCTGAAACACGGTTTCGTTGTTATCTAGGGTACTGTCGAAGACGTTCCCCAAGGCAAAAATCGCTTCCCCTTCCAGTTTCGTGGTGGTAGAGAACTGATTGGCTTCGAGTTCCGAGGTGCGGGCTTCGAGGCCATCAACCCGGCCCCGAAGGGTAGCTAATTCAGCGGAAAATTCTTCTTGCAACCGGCGAATGGTGGCCAAGTCACTGGGATCGAGGTCACTACCGCCTTCGGTGATGGCTATAATCTGATCCAAACAGGCATTTAAACCGGCAGCAAACTCGTAGCGAGTCATAAAGTTGTTGCCCCGGAAGGTTCCGTCAGGATAACCGGCGATACAACCGTAGCGCTCGACGAGGGATTGCAAAGCTTGAAACGCCCAATCCGTCGGTTGCACGTCGGAGAGTTGAGACACGGAGGTCACCTGGGCCAACTGTTGGGGACTCGGGGCCGTATTGGAGAGACCTTTGCGACCGTCAAAGGTCGATTTTGGGGCGGCTTCAGCCGCAACGCCGGTTAGGACAGCCCCCAAGGTCAAGAGGGAGAGATGGGAAATCAACGTGAACTTAGACATGAATTTACTCCTCACACCAGACAGAAAATACCACCGTCGATTTTAATCGATTTTAGCGGTTGGATTATGTAGACTTATTGGGATCTTAGCTAATTCCGCGAGAAGCGCCGCACATGACCCAACCGGGGAAGTGTTGGGATGAACGCGGTGGCCACCTGTGATAGAGTTCGGGCCACCTTACATCGAAGGTAACGGGAGCGAAAACCAAGCCAGATCCATACAAGCATGGCTTGATTCTCCATGTCATTGACCGGCGGGACGCGGGGTCAAGCCGATCGCCAGAAGGTAAGACTCGTCAGTCGGAGGAGTGGAAAGCACTTCTTTGGGTAGGAAGCCGACACTGTAACCGCCATTGAGTCGTTGTCACGTTGGAAAACGTTCCTCTAGCCCCAGATCACCGTAGGGAGACCGACAAAAAAAGGAGGGATGGTTCCCTCCTTTTTCTGATCGATTCTCTGCGGTCAGCGTTAGAGGACTGGCCAGACTTAAACTTGAGTGCGATCGGTTAAAATTTCGTAACCATCATCCGTCACCAAAACCGTATGCTCAAACTGGGCTGAGAGAGCATTATCAACGGTGACGGCGGTCCATTTGTCACGAAGGATGCGGTTATGCTTGGAGCCTTGGTTCACAATCGGCTCAATCGCGAGGGTCATCCCGGCCCGGAGTTTCACATTGGGCATTTCTCGGGTGCGGAAGTTAAAGACGGAGGGTTCCTCATGGAGATTGCGACCGACACCATGGCCTGTAAATTCTTCAACGACACTGTAGCCATGGGCTTCAACGTGATCTTGAATCGCCCCGGCTAGGTCAATCAGGTAGGCTCCGGCCTTGACTTGTTCGATCCCTTTATAGAGGGCTTCTTCGGCGACTTTGATCAGACGCGCGGCCTCGTCACTCACTTCACCAACGGCGATGGTGATGCAGGAGTCTCCATGAAAGCCTTGGAAAAAGGCCCCGGTATCGACTTTGAGGACATCCCCTTCGCGAATTACTTTTTTCTTGTTGGGGATACCATGGACGACTTCGTTATTGATACTCGAACAAATCGAAGCCGGGAAGCCGTGATAGCCTTTGAAGCTGGGTTTGGCACCCATTTCGCGAATCCGCTTTTCCGCATGAGCATCGAGATCGGCGGTGGTCATCCCCGGTTCGACGAGTTCTGAGATCTCTTTGAGGACTGTGGCGACAATTTTGGCTGATTGTCGCATGATTTCAATTTCCCGCTTCGATTTGATTTCGATACGGCGACGTTGCTTTTTGAGTCCGGGGAGTTGGGAGGTTTGACGGGAGGGTTTGCTGGGGGTCGGGGCGGAGAGTAAGTCGCTAAAGATATTCATGGAGTCTTAAGTTCGCGTGGGTTTGAGGTGATGTGTTGATCCTGTAACTGGAGATAAGGAAACTCGGAGACCAGTAAACTCAGATATCACCTTGGGGAAAGCGGTCTTTTCTTAAGTTAACAGATTGCACTGGTTAAACGGACTCTGAGGAGCTGGCGCGGATGGTTAGGGTTCCGGTCATCCCGGCTTCGGCGTGACCGCTGATAGTACATTCGAGGTGATACTCTCCGGGTTTTTCGGGAACGAAGACCCATTCGGCTTCGGCGTTGGGTTTGAGTTCGAGTTCGCGCACGGTTCCTTTGACTTCTACTCCGGCGGCTTCGACTTTGCGCGTCCAACTGGCGGCGGCGAAGTCGGGGGCGCTGAAGTAGTGTTTTTCGGGACTGGGGTTGTCTAGGATCAGTTTGTAGGTTTGGCCCGCGATGAGATCGAGTTGATTTGGGTAGAACTTAAGCTGTCCTTGCCGATCGCCGAGATGAATGTGAAGTTCTGTGGCGTTGATGCGGGCTAGTTGGGGCGCCATATCGGTTGGGTTGGCCTGGGCCATGGTGGGGTTAACCAGGGCGATCGCCACCAAGAGACTGAAACAGCCTAGGATACGGGCGATCGCCACGGCGGAAATTTCTAAAAATGTCACCATTGTTACAACTCGTAATTATTTTCTGCTATTATTCTTTAGATTCTCTTAATAGTATAGGCGTTTCCCCGATTCTCGGGCATCACTGGCTGCCATGTCTGCATTTACCACTGAAGTACGATTGAACGATTATTTAAGCTCAAATCGGGGATCAACCCCCTGTCTTCGACGCGGCTCAAGTTGGGATCGACGTTGGAGCGGTCTGATTCGATTCGCGGCTCTACTGAGCGATCGATTGTATGAACAAGCCTAAAGCTACGTTGAGTTTCTGTAATATATGTTTAGGAATTTCTGAAAAGTTTCGATTTCTCAACTCATCGAAACATCTGAATACGGGAATCACTCACAATCTTGACTCTCAAATAAGCCATCTTCAGTCAGGGCGGGCTGGCTTTCATCTCCCTAAAACGGTGATCGATTTGCCATGACCCGCTCGGGATACCCCAGTCTTGTCAAGTCGCCCAACTCCCCTAATGTCAATATTTCATGCTGGCCACGTCGGCAATTGCTTCCATGAAGTCCCTGTTGTTATCAGTTTTCTGTCAAATTCATACTTGTTTTTAAATATCAGTGTTTATACGGAGGATGACATCAATACTAATACGGAGAAAAGATTGGATATCAAAATGGGGATACTCAAGTCTTAATTAACTGTTTAAATTATTTGACAATTAGCTCAAACAATCGATATGATGATTAAAGCAAGGTCAAGTCAACCTTCTTAAGAGGCTCAAGCCTAAGAGACCGGCTGAAATACATCTGCCTAATGGCATAAATCAGCAAACCTAAGCAAAATCTAAAGATGAAGATTGAAGATTTTGTAAAGCTTCCAAAAAATGTAGTCCTTATTACCTCATCTAATCAGATCAGGATGTTAGTTTGAACATAGTCAGAGTATTAGAAAAAATCGAAACATTCTCTAGGAAAACTGGTATAGGAGTTTGATCATGAATGCACAGACATTAACTCCCCAGAAGATGGACGACCTTCTCCAGTCCCCGGTGGTCTTGTCTCAGGACAAGATTCTGGTGATTGATGATTCGCCTTGCTTACTGGCGGCAATGTTACGAAAATATGGCTACACGGTTGTAACCGAAACCGATAGCCACCGCGCTCACGGGGCTGTTTTAGACCAGGCTCCGGATCTAATTTTGCTTGACATTAATATGCCCGGCGCAGATGGCTATTCCGTCTGCACAACCCTCAAGGCCTCTGCCCAGACCCGTGATATTCCGGTGATCTTCGTCAGCGCCCGCAACGAAACCGTGGACAAGATCCGGGCGTTTCAGGTGGGAGCAGCCGACTATGTCAGCAAACAGTTCCAATTTTCCGAGACGCTGGTGAGAATCGAAACCCAACTCAATCAAAGACGACTTCAGAAACGGCTCATCGCCTCAGAAGCCCAAGCCCGAGAAAAATCCGAACAACTGACTCGGGCCTTGGCCCAAATCCAAGAGACGCAATCCCAACTGGTTCACCAAGCGAAGATGTCCAGTCTCGGTCAATTGGTGGCGGGAGTCGCCCATGAGATTAACAATCCGGTGAACTTCGTTTACGGCAACTTGACCTATATTGCCGAGTACACGGAACATCTGATGGAGTTGCTAGGGCTGTACCAACAGGCGCTCCCTGAACCGACTCCTGAGATTGAAGAGAAGATCGAAGAGGTGGATTTAGAGTTCATTGAAGCGGATTTACCCCGGCTGGTTGGCTCGATGCGCGTCGGAACCGAACGCATCCAGGAAATTGTCCGCTCTCTACGCAACTTCTCCCGTCTCGATGAGTCGGATCTCAAGTCGGTGGATGTCCATCAGGGGTTAGAAAATACCTTGGTGATTCTGCAACATCGTTTGAAGGCCAGCGGCGATCGCGCCGAGGTGAATATTGTCCGCTCCTACGGAGATTTGCCGCTTCTGGAATGTTATGCGGGGCAGTTGAACCAAGTCTTTACCAATATCTTGGCCAACTCCATTGATGCTTTAGCGGAGAAACGCAAGCAAGCCAGCGATGATGGGGCAGTCGAAGCTCCTCAAATTACCATTGAGACGAAGCGAGTGGGTCTCGATCGCATCCGGGTCGTGATCGCCGACAATGGCGAAGGAATGCCCGAATCGGTGCGTAACCGCGTCTTTGACCCTTTCTTTACCACCAAAGACACGGGTGTGGGGACTGGCTTAGGAATGTCCATTAGTTATCAGATTGTCACTGAACGTCATCGCGGGCAACTCTCCTGCGAGTCTGGATTAGGCCAAGGAACTCGCTTTGAGATCGAACTGCCGTTGCGAGCCGCCAAACATGGCCCGATGGCAGAAAACCGCTACGGGAATACCGGCTCTCAAGCGGTGACTCCGATTGGTGTTAGCGTTGGGGAGTTTCAACAGGCCTCTTGAAGCAACGCTCTGAGTTAATTGATAAAATCGATCAACTTAGAGTTCTCAGTTCCCGCAGGAACTCTAAGGGTAACCCATCAGAATCGGCGATAAAGGCCACTTCATAGAGGCGATCGCCGATTTGCTGTTGTTCAGGGTCAAGTAGCACCTTCAGGGGTGTAACTTGTTGGGGGTTTTCCGCCGCCGCTTGCTCAAACCGTTGACGTAGGCCCTCTAACCAAGTGGGTAAGTCTTGCCCCATCCCGGCCAAGAGATCACTGAGATCAAACGAGAGATGATAATAGCCCACATAATGCTCATCGCCAAAAGCATCCGGCGCTGGTTTCGGTTCCGGAATCTGTATTAGTTCGATCCGTCCATTTAAGCCTTCGAGCCAACAGGCCAGGGTGTAGCCGGTTGTAAAGCGCTCACAGACCCGAAAGCCGAGTTGTTCGTAGAAGGCGATCGCGCGGTGAATATCTGCGGTCCGAATAGAAGCGTGGTGCATAGAGAACAGCGAGAGAGACAGCATCGGGTGTCAGGGCGATGTCCCTATTCAAACAGGCGAAAGTAAGGATAGCGCACCGGAACGCCGGGTTCTTTTTCTAAATCAAAATTAATCACATCCCAGCAGGGGTCATCTTTCCCCTCAGGGCTAAAGCTAACCGGGAGGCCATAGAGTTTGCTGAGGGAACTGTCGCCGCGATCGCGCCAGGGACTGCTACGGTCTAAATAAGCTGCCATCAAATCCCGATAGCGAGCCGCAATGACAATGCGAGTGGCCCGGTAGCCTTGGGTATAGAGGCGATCGAGGGCTTCATGAATTTCAAAGCGAATGCCGTCCGGGTGAGTATGTTGACGATACCACTCGTGATTCCATAAACGCCAATGTCGGTTGGATTGGAGATGCACCAGTTCCCCGGTTTTGGGATCGGCTTCAAACGCACCATGACGAGGACACAGATAAGTATCGGTCAAGGTCAAGGCGGAAATCTTTTGCCGACAGTGGGGACATTCAATCTCCGGTCCAAAAATGGGATACTGAGAGCTTGGATCGGTAAAATAGTCCATGCAATAATCGTACTCACTCGACGATAGACAAGAACCCGGTTAGCGTCGGCGTCCAGTGCCAGATCTCTGACGGCAGCGGGGCCTCTCGCTAACGGTTTTTGTTTGTTTCCTATCTTAACCTGCCTGTGAAGTTCTGCTGCTGAGGCAAAATTGTTAATTATTAAGTGTGAATTGCCAGATCATGAACTCCCCTCAATTCCCCGCTGATGTCCCCAATCCCGATTACTGGCCGCCGGTTGACTGCTCTCGGGCCAGCTTTGTGGCCGCCAATGCGACGCTGTTGGGGGATGTGACCCTAGAGGCGGGAGCTAGTGTTTGGTATGGGGCTGTGATTCGTGCTGATGTGGTTGCGATTCGTATTGGTGCAATGAGTAATGTCCAGGATGGGGCGATTTTACATGGAGATCCTGGGGAACCGTTGGTGTTAGAGGAGTTCGTTACGGTGGGCCACCGAGCGGTGATTCATAGTGCTTATATCGAACGCGGCTGTTTGGTGGGGATTGGGGCGACGATTTTGAATGGGGTGCGCGTGGGAGCGGGGAGTATTATCGGGGCTGGAGCCTTGGTGACGAAGGATGTTGCGCCGCGATCGCTGGTGTTGGGGATTCCCGCCAAAGTGGTGCGGCCCGTTTCTGAGGAACAGGCCGCTGATTTGATGGATCATGCTCGCAAGTATGAGCGTTTAGCTCAGGTTCATGGGGGGACTGGCTCGGATTTAGGATTTCATGGGTGAAAGCGGCGGCTGGAATGGAGTTGGGGTTGTTCTGTTAGATAAATCTCAGTGAATGCCTCGGCAGCGGCGGTAAAATGTAGCACAATGGAGATATAATGGGTACTCGAAGAAGAGTATTTAAGATTTTTTTAAGACAGGAGTAGGGTCTATGGATTTTGATTGGCGTTTACTGGTTGTTCTCGGTCCGATCGCGATCGCCCTCGGCTGGGCATTGTTCAACATTGGTCAAGCCGCGTTAGGACAAGTCCAAAACTACCTCAACCGTCAAAGTTAGGGAACGTTCGGAATTATCCTCTGTAACCGAGTCAGTCCGGCGGTTTTGCGTACGCAAGGCCGCCGGATTTTGCTGGGTCGATGTGGGCGAACTTCAGACCCCGAGGGTTAACCCCAGACTGTGGTAAGGTTTTTCCATTGTTAAGTATTGATGGTCAGGTGCGGCTTGCGATCTATGGTCTTAGACTTTCAAGGGTACGATGCAGATAAACTCCCCCCCCAGAATATCGAAGCGGAAGAGGCGATTTTAGGGGGGATTTTGCTCGATCCCGAAGCCATGAATCGGGTGGTGGAAGTCTTGACAGCAGAAGCGTTTTATGTTAAAATCCATCAAACCATTTTTCAGGCGGCCCAGGGGTTACATAGTGTAGGACAGCCGACGGATTTAATTAGTGTCACGGCCTGGTTACGCGATCGCGACCTCTTAGAAAAAGTTGGCGGCCAAAGTAAATTGGCTCAATTAGTTGATCGCACCGTCTCAGCGGTGAACATTGACCAATATGCAGCTTTGGTGATGGATAAGTATTTCCGTCGCCAGCTTATTCAAGCGGGACAGGAGATCACCGGCTTAGGCTATCAAGCGGCGACCCCGTTAGAGACGGTGTTAGATCAAGCCGAACAAAAGATTTTTTCCATTACTCAAAAGCGTCCTCAACAGGATTTAGTGCCTTTATTTGAAACCCTAATTCATGCGTTTCAAGAATTAGAAGCTCAAATTGAAACCCAAGCGCAACCGGGGTTTTTATCAGGGTTTTATGACCTCGATGCGATGACGGGAGGCTTTCAAACGTCGGATTTAATTATTGTGGCGGGGCGCCCGTCAATGGGGAAATGTCTGCATGAGCGATCGCAGGTGCTATTAACAGATGGTTCTCTCGTCACGATGGGAGAACTCTACCGCCGTCGCCAAGGAACTGTTCTCACCCTGGGGAACCATTGGCGCTTTCAACAGACGCAAGTCTCTGACTTTATTGATGATGGTGTCAAGCCTATTTTTCGCGTCACAACTCGCCTAGGGCGACAAATTGAAACCACCTTAACTCACCCCTACTTAACGGTTACAGGATGGAAACCTTTGGCCAACTTGGCGGTGGGCGATCGCATTGCTGTCCCCCGCCGTTTAGAGGTGTTTGGAGATGAGCCGTTACCCGAGCATCAAATCAAACTCCTCGCCTACTTGATTGGCGATGGGACTCTCACCTCGGGGACTCCCCGTTTTACGAATGGTAATCCCAACATTCAACAAGACTTTATTGAAGCTGTTGAGCAGTTTCCGGGGATGACAGTCCACCAACAACACTCAGGAGGAACCCGAACTCCCTCCTTTTTAACCGTCTGTGATCCTCAACAGATGGCGGCTAACCGAGTGCGCTTTGCGACAGGATTGCGTGATGCACTGGCTCAGTATCCCGGTTCAGCACGACAACTCGCCGCTCAAATTGGGGTTTCTCCGGCCTTGGTGAGTCTCTGGAAATCAAAAAATCTAAGCCCAAGCCTTGAGGTGAGCGAGCGCCTATTTCAACACTTAGAAGCCAGCCCAGACTTCAATCCCGATATCGTTACGAACTTGCGGCGAGTTAGCCGGAACCGAATTAAATGTTGGTTAGACACATTAGGCTTGTGGGGGAAAAATGCACATCAAAAAACAATTCCCGAAGTGATATTTAAGTTACCTAAGCCCCAACTTGCTTTATTTCTGAATCGACTGTTTGCAACGGATGGCTGGGCAGCAGTTCTTAACAGTGGTCAATGTCAACTTGGATACCTGAGCGTCCATGAGGTCTTAGCTCGTCAAATCCAACATTTGCTGCTGCGCTTTGGGATTATTGCTGCTCTCAAGCGCCGCCAGGTTCGCTATAAAGACGAAAGACGACCGGCTTGGCAACTCGATATTACTCATGTCCAATCGATTCGTCGGTTTATTGATGAGATTGGTATCTTTAGTAAAGAAGAGGCGATTGAGCGCGTTCGACAAAGCTTGGCAACTCGGCGAGAACAAAGTAA
>SIHH01000373.1 GCA_004299065.1 Phormidium sp. SL48-SHIP
ACTGATTCGAGTTCTTCTCGAACTGAGTACAGAAGCCAATGACTGAGTTACTTCCCAATCCAACCCTTACCCCTCAAAAGTAGAACAGGATTGCTATTCACTTAATGGCGTCCAACAAGTTTATCTCGTAAGTGTTTAATACGATCGCGCAAACTCGCCGCCGTCTCAAACTCCAGATTTTTGGCAGCGTTCTGCATCTCGGCTTCAAGCTGTTGAATCAGTTCCGGAATTTGCGACAAGGGAATCTCATCGACTTGTTCATAAGCCGTGTCCAATTGTTGCCGATTCAGCCGCCGGGAAACCTCTAAAAATGAGAGAATGGAGTTATCAATACTCTTAACAATCGAGGTTGGGGTAATCCCATGTTTTTCATTATAGGCTAACTGAATCTCCCGCCGCCGCTGGGTTTCAGAAATCGCTTTATCCATACTTTTGGTGAGATTGTCAGCATAGAGAATCGCTTGTCCGCGAACATGACGGGCGGCGCGGCCGATGGTTTGAATCAGCGATCGCTCGGCCCGCAAAAACCCCTCTTTATCGGCATCTAAAATTGCCACCAGAGACACTTCCGGCAAATCGAGTCCCTCTCGCAGCAGATTTACGCCAATCAACACATCAAACTCTCCCTGACGCAACGATTGCAAAATCTCAATCCGTTCAATAGAATTGATATCCGAGTGGAGATAGCGGACTAATACGCCTCGATCTTGGAAGTATTCCGTTAAATCTTCGGCCATGCGTTTGGTGAGCGTTGTCACCAGAGTCCGTTCTTTGCGGGAGATGCGATCGCGGATTTCGCCCAACAAATCATCCACCTGTCCCTCGGTGGGTCGGACAAAAATTTCCGGGTCAACGACTCCCGTGGGGCGAATAATTTGCTCAACCACTTGTCCGTCAGACTGTTCAATTTCCCAATCTCCGGGAGTCGCCGAAACAAAGACACATTGGCGGACTTTTTGCCAAAACTCATCGGCTTTCAAGGGGCGATTATCCGCCGCACTGGGAAGACGAAAGCCGTGGTCAATCAAAATTCGCTTTCTAGCTTGGTCGCCGTTATACATTCCCCGAATTTGGGGAACCGTGACATGAGACTCATCGACGACTAACAACCAATCCTCGGGGAAATAATCCACTAAACATTCCGGCGGTTCTCCTGCGTGTCGTCCCGCTAGATGGCGCGAGTAATTCTCTACGCCATTGGTATATCCCACTTCTCGCAACATATCTAAGTCATAGCGAGTCCGTTGGGCTAATCGTTGCGCTTCTAGGAGTTTTCCAGTTTTTTCTAATACCGCCAGTTGCGTTTCTAGTTCTGATTCAATGTCATCACAGGCAATTTCGAGGCGATCGCCTGGCGTCACAAAGTGTCGCGCTGGATAAATCCGCAAGCTATTGACACTATAGATCACCTGTCCTGTCACCGGGTCGATATAGCGAATCGCATCAATTTCATCCCCAAAAAACTCAACTCGAATAATTCGATCTTCGTAAGCCGGACCAATTTCGACCACATCCCCTTTTACGCGAAACTTCCCTCGTCCCATGTCTAAGTCATTGCGTTGATATTGAATGGTGACTAAATCCCGCAACAGGTGTCGTTGGTCAATCTCTTGGCCAACTTGAAAGAGAATCGAGGCTTTGAGATATTCGCTGGGAATCCCCAGTCCATAAATACAACTAATAGAGGCCACGACAATCACATCGCGCCGTTCAAATAAAGAGCGGGTGGCGGAATGGCGCAACATATCAATTTCGTCGTTAATTGAGGCGGTTTTCTCAATATAGGTATCGGTGACGGGGAGATAGGCTTCTGGCTGATAGTAATCGTAATAACTGACAAAGTACTCAACGGCGTTGTTGGGAAAGAATCCCCGCAGTTCATTACAAAGTTGCGCGGCCAGGGTTTTATTATGGGCAAGAACCAGGGTAGGTTTGCCTAGATTCTCAATCACTTTCGCCATTGTATAGGTTTTTCCCGTTCCCGTTGCCCCGAGTAAGGTTTGGAAACGGTTATTTTGTTGTAACCCCTGGCTAAGTTGAGTAATGGCTTGAGGTTGGTCGCCGGTGGCTTGGAAGGGAGAGGTAAACCCGAAAGATGTCATGGTGTCGCAACAGTTGGTCTAACAAGGGAACGGGGAACAGGGAACAGGGAACAGGGAACGGGGAACAGGGAATAGGGGAAGAAAAGACAAACTAGCAAGAGGTTGGGGATTTTTTCTCAACTTAGAGTATTCTAAGGCAATCTTCGATCGCGATAGAACTTATTACAAGAAATCCCAAAATTGGCTTGACAAAAAAGTAGGAAAAGTTTAGAGTAGTATCACATAGGCTAGGGTTGGCGGTTCTGTGCCTAATTTTGCTGGATTAGCGATATTGAGGAGATGATGATGGGATTCAGCGTTCTGGGACTGTTGCTGCTGAGTTTGCAAGCCGCTCCTGATGCCTTGCAACCGAACAATGTGGCGGACTTTGTCGTGTTCGAGACGGACGTGACGGAACCGGTGGCCGAGGGGGAATCCCTGCGATTGTACGATGTCCATGTTGCCATTATGTACGATCGCACCCAGCGTTGGTGTGAGCAAGAGGAGTTTCGCGAACAGCTAACCTGGACGTACGCCGCCGATGGTGGAAACCTGGCCTTGGGAGAGTTTGCGATTTCCTGTCGCCAAGCCCGACGCATCTCACGCCGCTATCGCTTAGACTCGCAACTCGAGTTTATCGTCCCCGAACGCCGTCAAGACCGTTGGCAGCAATTTGTCGATGAGTCTCATCCGTTGCCCGAGTCAGACGCCTCCGACTCTCCCATTGACCCAGATTCTATCCCAAATCGCAAATAAAGCTTACC
>SIHH01000374.1 GCA_004299065.1 Phormidium sp. SL48-SHIP
CGTGAGTGGTTCCTCGCCTCTCGTTAATCGTCAAGCCTAATATCCAACCGAATTAGCTGAAGCCAGGAACTATCAGAACTTGACTCACCGTCCTTAGCATCACGAAAAAGAGAGAGTGACATTCAGTTGTCCTCTCTCTTTTTTAGTGGCCTTATTTTGGGGTGACTTGTTTCGGGTTAATCCCAGACGTCAAGTCAATTCAACACTAGCTGTCGACCCAGTCGGCGTGGAAGAACTCGCCTCGGGGTTGGTCCGTGCGTTCATAGGTATGCGCACCAAAGTAGTCCCGTTGAGCCTGGGTAAGGTTTTGGGGAAGGCGATCGCGGCGGTAACTATCGAAGTAATCCAGAGACGCACTAAAGGCCGGGATGGGAATCCCTAAGCTATTAGCCGTCATCAGAACTTCACGCCAGGCGCTTTGGCGATCGAGAATGGTCTGCTTAAACTCCGGTGCTAGGAGTAAGTTAGGTAGCGTTGGATTTTCATCAAAGGCCCGTTTGATTTTGTTCAAGAACCCGGCTTTGATAATACAACCGCCCTTCCAAATGCGGGCAATTTCCCCTAAATTGAGAGCATAGCCAAATTCCTCAGACGCCTTGCCCAACAGCGCCATCCCTTGAGCATAAGAACACATCTTCGAGCAGTAAAGTGCATCACGGACTTTGCCGATAAACGCCTCCGTATCACCATTAAACTTACCCGTCGGAGCCGCAAGCTCTTTCGCAGCGGCGCTGCGTTCCTCCTTAATCGAGGATAAAATCCGCGCATTCACCGCCGCTGCGATCGTAGGAATCGCCACCCCCAACTCCAGAGAACTGACAACCGTCCAGCGTCCCGTTCCCTTTTGTCCAGCAGCATCCAAGATTTTGTCGATCAAGAAGCCATCGCCTTGATCATCCTGTTTTTTGAAGATGTCCGCCGTGATTTCAATGAGGAAGGAATCTAATTCCTCCGTTTGATTCCATTGTGTAAACACCTCCTGGAGTTGCTCATTGGTCAGGCCCAGAACATTTTTGAGCAAGTCGTAGGCTTCAGCAATCAATTGCATATCGCCATACTCAATGCCGTTATGCACCATTTTCACATAGTGACCCGCGCCCTTCGGACCAATGTAGGTCACACAAGGACCGTCATCAACCTGGGCCGCGATTTTCGTGACGATCGCCTCGATTTCATCATAGGCGGCCTTCGTCCCTCCCGGCATCAGACTTGGACCATGGAGCGCCCCTTCTTCGCCACCACTGACGCCCATACCAATAAACCGCAAGTCAGCCGCTTCGAGATACTCCACCCGGCGATCAGTATCCTCATACAGAGAGTTACCGCCATCAATAATCATATCCCCCGGTTCCAGGAGAGGCTTGAGTTGTTCAATGACCGCATCAACCGGGCCGCCAGCTTTGACCATCAAGAGGATACGCCGAGGACGCTCTAACGCCCCGACAAACTCCTCGACCGAATACGCCGCTTTGATATTTTTACCCTGAGCGCGATTGTTCATGAAGGCTTCAGTGGTGCTGCTGGTGCGGTTATACACCGCCACCGAAAAGCCCTTGCTTTCGACATTGAGGGCCAGATTTTCCCCCATGACAGCCAATCCAATCACACCAAACTTTTGTAATGTCATATATCTATTCGTTGCGTTAAGGGTTTGCAGTCGTCTGCTTGAGAACCATGACGGTCCATCTGTTAGGGTAGCTTGATCCCCAACCGATGGCCTGGAAGAAGACCTTAAGACCCGTCAACTCAAAAAACTGTGTTGCAACGCACCGACAAATCAGCCAAATTACCAACGGGGGGCGGGAGAACTGTAGAATAGGTCAGTAGAACGATTCGGGGGATACCGAGGACATGCTTGCCTACTTTCTTGCCATCGCCGTCGGATTAGGGAGCTTCGTGCTGTTTATGGCGGCGTTCTTCTTTCCAGAGGTTTACCGTAAAGGGGATTTTATCTGGAGTGGCGTCGGCTTTTTCTATGCGTTAGTACTCTGGTTCTGCGCTGGACGCTTCACCGGCGCAATTTTACTAGGACAGTCGGCCAGTGTCGCGCTGATTGGTTGGCTCGGCTGGCAAACGCTCCGCTTACGTCGAGATGTGACGCCGCAACCGCAACAAACACCAACCGAGGCGATCGCCCAGAAAGGGGTCAGTGGCTGGTTCAAAGGTAAAACGACTCAAGCACCCCCCACGGAAACCCCTCAGGAGGACGCAGTTGACTCGGCTGACACCGCCACCGCAGATACCCCTAAACCTGACCCTGAACTGAGAACTGACAGCCAAACGGACACCTCAGAGGATGTCCAGAACACCCCACCACCGGCTATTGAGCCACGAACTCCAAGGTCAGCACCTACCTCTGATGATGAAACTCCATCTGAGTCTCAATCCGACGAGACAGTTCAACACAACCGTGCTGTCTCAGCTGATGAGCCAGAGACCACTGAAACGGCATTACCGTCATCTGAGCCAAACTTGGAAGACAACCCCGCTGAACCCCCGGTTCAGAGTGCTAACCCCCCAGCGGCCGACGAGCCTAATGACAAGCCTAATGACAAGCCTAATGACAGGCCTAATGACAAGCCAAAGTTCTGGCAAACGGGTATTTTTGCGCAAGTGGGACGGCTGCTACGTCGCCAGCCGAAGACCGTTCGCCCCAACCCTCCCGATGGGTCCGAGTCTTCGCGAGATCTAGACCTCGATCGCGATGTTGATTCAGACCTGGATTTCGATGATATTGAGGATGCAACGGTTTCTTCCACTCCGGCTCAGCCGCAAGCCAGTCAGGAACCAGAACCTGAGTTAGATGCTCAGCCAGAACCTGAGCCAGAACCTGAGCCAGAA
>SIHH01000375.1 GCA_004299065.1 Phormidium sp. SL48-SHIP
GTGTAGAATAGTCGAGCTATACTTCGTCGAACAAGGCATCAACTGTGCGTATCTCACTCAACTGGTTGCGAACCCTCATTAACATTGATCTAACTGCGGATGACCTGGCCCATCGCCTCACTATGGCGGGGTTTGAAGTGGAGGAGATTGAAGAGCGCAGCACCTGGGCCGAGGGTGTGGTTATCGGTAAAATTGTCGGCATCGAGCCACATCCCAACGCTGATAAGCTGCGGGTGTGTCAAGTCGATATCGGCAGCGGTGAACTGCAACAGATTGTCTGTGGTGCGCCAAATGCTCAAGCAAATATCTACGTTCCGGTGGCTACCATCGGCACGAAGCTGCCTCAAGTGGATCTCAAGATTAAACCCACCAAACTGCGGGGCGTCCCCTCTAACGGCATGATTTGCTCCCTAGAGGAAGTGGGGTTAACTTCCGAGATTGACGGCATTCATATTTTCGCTGAGGGCAATGATGAGGATTTCCAGGGCAAGATTGGCGCCGATGCGCGACCGTTTCTGGGACTCGATGACTCGATTTTAGACTTGACGGCGACGGCCAACCGGGCTGATGCTCTGAGTATGGTGGGTGTGGCCCGAGAAGTGGCGGCGTTGACGGGGGATAGGCTGGAATTACCCCAGGTTGAGGTGGCTGAGATTGCCCCGAAGGAGTCTCTAACGGTTGAGGTGGCCCAGACCAGGGCTTGTCCGGCCTATATTGGCACAATGATTGAAGGAGTCACGATCGCCCCCTCGCCGGATTGGCTACAACAACGACTACAAGCGGCTGGTGTGCGTCCCATTAATAATGTGGTGGATATTACCAACTATGTGATGTTGGAATGGGGACAACCGTTACACGCCTTTGACTGCGATCGCCTGCGACAGCTCACCGGTCAAGATTCCTTAACCATCGGGGTTCGTTACGCTAAAGATGAGGAAACCCTGACCACCCTCGATGGCCAAGAACGACCCCTTGAGGAAACTAACCTACTGATTACCGCCAATGACCATCCCGTGGCCCTGGCCGGAGTCATGGGAGGGGAGGACAGCGAAGTCCATGCAGAAACCACTAATCTGGTCTTAGAAGCCGCGTTGTTCGACCCGGTAGCGGTGCGTCGTTCCTCTCGCGCTCAGAATCTCCGTAGCGAGTCCTCCTCGCGCTATGAACGGGGGGTAAACTTCGCGGAGTTGGAAACCGCCTGTCAACGGGCGATCGCCCTCATCGGCGAATTAGCGGGCGGAACTCCGGTGGCCCAAGCCAAGGCCGATTCTCGCCCCGATTTGTCTCAAACGCTCACTCTACGAGTGGCCCGGGTGCGTCAGGTTCTCGGTCCAGTGCATCTCGGGGATGAGGTGGGCGATCTCCCGGAAGCGGATATGAAACAAATCCTGGAACGCCTCAACTTTGGCGTCGCTCCCACGGAGGAAACAGGAGTTTGGACAGTGCAGGTTCCCCCCTACCGTCGCCGGGATATTGAACGGGAAATCGATTTAATCGAAGAAATTGCCCGTCTCTATGGCTACGATAACTTCTGCGAAACGCTACCCAAACAGGGAACTCTGGGTCAGCTTTCCCCGGAATTTGCCCTAACGGGACAGTTACGGGAAGCCCTACGCGGGGCAGGTTTGACGGAGTTGATCCACTATTCTCTGGTTAAACCCACGCAAGAGCAACAGATTTGTCTGGGAAATCCCCTGTTTGCTGAGTATTCCGCCCTACGAACGGAACTTCTCCCAGGGATGATTGATGCGTTTGAGTATAACTTGAAACAGGGAAATGGGGCGCTCAATGGGTTTGAGATTGGGCGAGTTTTCTGGAAAGAGGGAGAGACGTACCAGGAGAAAAACCTGGTGGCGGGGATTCTTGGGGGCGATCGCACTCAGGGACGTTGGTTACGGTCTGGGAAGGAACAACCGATGTCCTGGTTTGAAGCTAAAGGGGTGTTACAAGGAGTGTTCGATCGCCTAGGCTTAACGGTTTACTATCAAGCCGATGCAGGAGATGAACGGCTGCATCCTGGACGCACCGCCTCGATCTGGTTGCGGGGTCGTCAATTGGGACGCTTTGGCCAGCTTCATCCCCAGTTGCGTCAAGATCGCGAACTCCCCGATGAGGTCTATGTGTTTGAGTTGGAGTTAAGTTTACTCCTAGAAGCGCTCCCGTCGAGTCAGGTTCCTAAGTTCAAACCCTTTTCGACGTTCCCGGCTAGCGATCGCGATTTAGCCTTTTTCGCTCCCCTAGATGCGGAAGTCTTGGAGTTAGAAAAAGCCATGAGTCGGGCTGGGGGTAAGTTGTTGGAGTCTGTGGAACTGTTTGATGAGTATCGCGGTGAGTCGGTTCCTGAGGGTCAGCGTAGTTTGGCGTTTCGTCTGGTTTATCGGGCCGGCGATCGCACGCTCAAGGATAAGGAGGTCGATACGGCTCATCAGAAGGTGCGCGATGCGATCGTCAAGAAGTTCAAGGTAGAACTACGGAGTTAGTCCCAAGCTGGCGGGAGGGATGTAACCCCCTCCCGTTAAGGCTAGGAGCGATTTTCCTGTCTTGACAATCTAAAATCTCAGGTCATAATAGTCAGTAAAACTACGTAGAGTTGGGGTGCGTTCAATGGCTCAACTTGCACGACCTGAGAGTTTAGGGGGGCTGTTCAATGTCTATGAGTTCTGACGTGGCGCTAATGTTCGACAAGCGGACGGACGAAAAATCATCAGTAGCCCCCTCAGACAAAATAACTGAAAACCGCTTCGTTATCACGCTGACCCGTGAACGCAACGAAGGGGGAGTCGTCTCCACTCCAGACCCGTTTTTCGACAGTAATCAATGGCCTAAT
>SIHH01000003.1:0-10917 GCA_004299065.1 Phormidium sp. SL48-SHIP
TGTTCCCTGTTCCCTTCTTTTGCCTCTTGCCTCTTGCCTTCTCCCCCCCCAATAGGGCAAACGAACCGCACAGATGTAAAATAGGTTGCCGATTGTTCTGCACGGATTGAGATTCATGCTCTCCTCAAACGATTTTAGAACAGGCTCCACCATTGAACTTGACGGTGAAGTCTGGCGTGTGGTGGAATTTCTGCACGTAAAGCCCGGTAAAGGATCTGCCTTTGTCCGCACCAAACTGAAAAACGCGCACAGTGGGAGTGTTGTCGAACGCACCTTCCGCGCCGCCGAGACGGTTCCCCAAGCCATTCTCGATAAACGGGTGATGCAACATACCTACCGAGAAGGCGAGGCCTTTGTCTTAATGGACATGGAAACCTATGAAGAAACACGCCTAGCCCCTGAACAGATTGGTGAAGGTGCCAAATATCTGTCCGAGGGGATGGATGTTAACGTGGTCTATTGGAATGACAAGGTGATTGAGGTGGAACTGCCCAACTCAGTTGTCTTAGAAGTCACCGAAACCGATCCAGGTGTCAAAGGGGATACGGCGACGGGAGGAACCAAACCCGCCACTGTGTCAACGGGCGCTCAGGTGATGGTACCTCTGTTTATTTCCATTGGTGAACGGATTAAAATTGACACCCGCAACGATAGCTATTTGGGGCGGGAGTAGTTTTGCTCGACGGGGAAAGGTTGCACTCTTGGGCAACCTTGCCTCAATATCGTGCAGATACAGCTTTTCAAACGAACGGATAAAAAACAGTGCAATTGGATTTTAACCAACTCCGCGAACTGATCGCGGCTTTAGAGGGAACCGATATTTCTGAGTTCACACTCAAGAATGACGATTTAGAACTGACGATTCGCAAAGAATCGGGGGTGGTGTCAGCCGCCGCGCCGATGATGACGCTCCCGCAACCGGTTCCGGCGGCGGAATCGCCGACAGCGGATACCCCAGTGACGCCCTCGTCTCCGACGCCTCCTCCCTCGGCGGCGGCCAAATGGGTCGAAATTGTCTCGCCGATGGTGGGAACCTTTTACCGTGCGCCGGCCCCGGATGAGCCGCCTTTTGTCGATGTGGGCGATCGCATCTCAAGTCAGCAAACGGTCTGTATCATTGAGGCTATGAAGCTGATGAATGAGGTCGAGTCTGAGGTGACGGGCGAGGTGATCGAGATCCTAGTCGAAAACGGTGAACCCGTTGAGTATAATCAGCCCTTAATGCGCGTCTTACCGGCGTAAGTCTTGCCTTTTGTCTTAACTCTCGTCTCGTGAGATTCCCCCCTCGGGAGTCTAATTCTGTTTCCCCCGTTGGTGTTCACTCCGATTAAACCTGTGCAGCAGCCTATCCCCCAGGAAGTTACCAAACACGTCGCTGAGTATTTTAGTATTCTCAGCGAACCGATGCGTCTGAAAATTTTGAACCTGCTTCGCGATGAGGAGCGATGCGTGCAGGACCTGGTTGAGGCCACCAAAACCAGTCAGGCCAATGTCTCTAAGCATCTGAAAGTGATGCTACAAGCGGGTATCCTTAGCCGACGCACTGAAGGAACCTCAGCTTACTATTGCGTTGAGGATGAACTCACCTTTGAGTTGTGTCATCTCGTCTGCGATCGCCTCGCGGCCCGCATCGAACAGCAAGCCCAACATTTTCGCGCCTTTAGTGTGTCCAACAAGCCACGGAATCCGGCCTCAACCCCAGAATCAGACGCTGAGTCGTCCTCCTGAAGTGGCCCCCAAACGCGGCAGTTTTCAATCTCTTTAGGAGGCCGCTTGTTCATAAATCTTCATGGCGAGCGTCGGGCTGAATTTAGCGCTCGTCGCTATTTTGGTGTATTTTGGCGTTATATTAAAGGTTGGAGATCCTTTAAATTTTAAAATGTTAGAATTACTCACTTGGTTAGGCATATTTGCGGTGAGTTTGTTTGTGCTAATTAAGGCATCAGACTGGTTTATCGACTCATCGGAAACGTTAGGATTTTTTCTACGACTGTCCCCATTTATCGTTGGGGTTGCCATTGTTTCGGTGGGGACGTCCCTCCCGGAATTGATGTCTTCGATTACCGCCGTGCAGGAGGGATCATCGGAAATCGTCTTCGGTAACGTGATCGGCTCTAATGTTGCCAATATTTTTCTCATTACTGGGGTGGCTGCCATTGTCGCCGGAAAAATGGATCTTAAATATGATCTAACCAGTGTTGATTTACCCCTATTTGTCGGGTCTTCATTTCTACTCGCTTTGATGCTTTTTACCGGCAAATACTCCATCGGTGAAGCCATCTTATGCCTGCTGGCCTATGGTGTCTATTTGGTTTATACCACCACCACCTCGGAAGGTGATATTGGTGGTGGAACTTTAGCCGTAACGAACCCCCTTGAAACCCAAGTTGAAGCCTCTGTCGGCGCGGCGGCTGTTGATGCGGGAGTCTCAGATCGTCCTTCTGAACCCCAAGGAGTACCGCTATCAACGCCGTCCACTCAGTCGGATGGGGATGATACCTCAGCCGATACCTCAGCCAGTAACTCGGCCGATAACTCATCGGAGAAGCAGACCTTCCCCTTCAAAGCCCTGCTACTATTAATTATTAGTGTTGTTTTCATCTACTTCGGGGCTAAATACACCGTTGAATCGGTCGTTGCGTTGTCAGAATTGCTCAACATCGGCAAAGAAATTATCGCGGTCAGTGTCTTAGCATTGGGAACCTCCCTCCCTGAACTGAGTGTGAGCCTGGTTTGTGTCAAACGGGGCAGCTATGACGTTGCTGTGGGGAATGTTCTGGGGTCAAACATCTTTAACGCCTTGGTGGTGATGGCTGTTCCTCGCTTTTTTGGCGCACTCATTATCCCCAAAACAACCCTAATTGAAGGGTTACTCGAAATGCTCTGTGGTACAATCTTGATGTTCTTTGTGGTGCAAGATAAACAGATTACCCGCTGGGAAGGGTATCTGTTTGTGATTTTCTATGCTTGGTTTATTGCCCAAATCTTTGATTTGGTCTAAGTCATGATAATCAGCCACCGTCTCCGTAACCCGTCTGCGTTGAGAGGAGTATCTTGTGCAAAATACCCGTCTGAATCGGCTGTTCGACGTGCTGTTAGCCCGCTTGACCACTTGGGCGCGTAACCCTTGGCGGCGTACTTCCTTAACAATTATTGGCTTCCTGTTTGGCTACTTTCTCGGTAACGCGATCTCGACCATCGCCGGACAAAAGGCCTTCTTAGACATGACAGTCGCTTTCCTAGTGTTACTGTTAACTGAAGCCGTCAATTGGCTGATTTATGGTCGCCTACGGCAATCTTCATTGTTCTCTGACACCCTCAGCGCCACCAAAGTCGGTTTGGTGTATAGTCTGTTTGTAGAAGCCTTTAAGTTGGGGTCTTAAGCCATCGCCCAAACCTTTTGATGAGTGATCTCACCCGCCAACTCGATCGCGCCCTGACCCAGCTTCAGGACAGCGGCTCCCTAGACATGGCTCTCTGTTCAAGCCTGACGGACTGGGAGTGGCGAGACCCTGAACGAGCCAACGCCTTGGGACTCACACGAGAGCCGGGAGTTGAGCCGATTCAGCAACGGTTGCTGCTGTTGAGAGATGTCCTCGATCGCCTCGGCTCTCGTCTCCCCCTCCAGGCTCAAAATGGGTCCATACTGCCCACTCTCTGGCGATTTTGGCTGCCTCTAGCCCTGCAATTGGCATCATTGAGGCAACAGTCGCCTCGACCCATCGTGCAGGGGATTTTAGGGGGGCAAGGGACTGGAAAAACGACCTTAGCAACCAGCTTGACCCTGATTTTAGAGCATTTGGGCTATCGCACCGTAGGATTGTCCCTCGATGACCTCTATAAATCCCACGCGGAGCGACAACGACTCAAAGCCGAAGATCCCCGGCTGATTCGTCGCGGTCCCCCAGGAACCCATGATGTGGATCTCGGACTGGAGGTGTTGCAGCAGTTGCGTCAGGGAGCGGCGAGGGTGAGTGTTCCTCGCTTTGATAAGTCGGCGTTTGCTGGAGATGGCGATCGCACGGACCCGGAACTCATCGAAGGTGCCGAGATTATCCTCTTTGAAGGCTGGTTTGTGGGGGTTGACCCCGTTGATCCGAGTCGCTTTGACGACCCTCCCCCGCCTATCGTGAGCGAGGCCGACAAAACCTTCGCCCGTGATTGTAACCGCCGCTTAGAGGAGTATTTACCCCTTTGGGACTGTTGCGATCGCCTCATGGTCCTGTCTCCCGTCGATTATCGCCTCAGTCAACGCTGGCGACTTCAGGCCGAACATGAGGCGATCGCCCAGGGGAACGCCGGACTCTCCGATGAAGAGGTGCGAGAGTTCGTCGAATACTTCTGGAAAGCCTTACATCCAGAACTCTTTATCACCCCACTGTTAGCCCCCACAGCCAAATCGGCCCTAGTCGTTACCCTAGAAGCCGATCATCGTATTCATCGCATCTATTGAGCCGTTAAAACGAGCCGTTAAAACGAGCCGTTAAAACCGCAACCCTACTGGACCGACATCGGAGCAAGACTGGTGGTTTCCTCCTCATTAGCCGCCGTAATGCGCTCCTGCAAGACCTCTAAAGCGCGGACATATTGGGGGTCTTTTTCGCTACCGATTAGGGTGCGGTCCATACGCATCTCCTCACGCACCTCCTCAGAAATCTCCTCTTCAACATCTGGAGGAATCCCCTCCTTATCAATATCAAGGCCGTCAGGAGTCAGATAACGGGCAATGGTGACCGCTAAGCCGGACCCATTTCCGACGGGACGCACCGATTGCACCAACCCCTTACCAAAGGTGGTCGTTCCCACGAGAGTTGCGCGATCGTTATCTCGCAAGGCCCCCGAGAGAATCTCACTCGCACTGGCTGAACCACCATCAATCAGGACGACTAGGGGTTTATCCGTCAAAGCGCGACCGTTGGCCCGTTGCACTTCGGCCACCCCTTGGCGGTTCACCGTCGAGACAATATCCCCTTCGTCGTACCACATCCGGGCAATCTCAATACTTGCTTGTAACAGGCCACCGGGGTTCGATCGCAAATCTAAGATAAATCCTTCAATGCCCTCAGCTTCCAACTCTTGAATGGCCGTGCGCATCTCATCGGCGGCCAACTGGCTAAACTGAGTCAGACGAATATAGCCGACTCCTCCGGGTAAATCGTCCTTCAAACTATGACGAACCGGATGAATTTCAATGCGATCGCGAGTGATGGGAAAGTCGATTTCTCGTTCTCCCCGACGAATCGTCAGCACCACCTCAGTACCAATGCGACCCCGAATCAGGTTAACCGCCTCATTGATATCCATCCCCTCGGTACTTTGACCATCAATCTGGGTAATCACATCCTGAGATTGAATCCCGGCTTCAAAAGCAGGGGTTTCTTCAATCGGAGAAATTACAATCAATTCTCCCGTCTCTTCATCCTGAGACAATTGAATCCCGACCCCGGTTAGTTCCCCGGACGTATCAATCTGCATACTGCGGAACTCATCGGGGTCCATGAAGCGCGTATAGGGATCTTCGAGTTGTTCGAGCATCTCTCGAATCGCATCATAGGCCATCTCTGGGGAGTCGTAGGAGCGATCGAGATATTCCGTGCGAACCGCCCGCCAATCCACCTGGTTAAAGGTCGCATCGACGTAGTTCTTATCAATAATTTGCCAGACCTCATCCACCAGTTCTTTGGGACTATCCTGGAAAAATGCCTGTCCTTTTAAATGAATGCCGGCACCAATAATCGTCACTGTGCTGAGCATGACGACGGTTGCGCCAACGACCAACCCACGAGTTGCCATGTCGATCTGCCTTAACTTCAAGAGTGTGAAAAAATGTAAAAGATATGTCTGGATGCTGTTGGGCCTACTGTAACACAATCAAATTTTGGCGATCGCCACCCCGCTCCTACTCAGAAACCGTCCTCCTCCCCCCAGATGGGTCTCAATCATCGCTCAAACGAAGAACCCGGCGGACCAGAGATCTCAGATCGAAATCTCCACATCCAGCAGACACCGGGTTCTCCCGCACCACCAACCCTCAATGTAGAATTTGGGGATTCTGGATTTGACCCTGAGTTTGACTCATCTAACCTGTGGCCCTTAGGGGTCAACCCAGCGGCCATCAGCTTTAATCAAGTTAATCAATTCCGCCACACCCTGGGCTTCGGGGACCTTTTTAATCTCATCACGACCCCGATAGAGAGAAATAAAGCCCGGCTGTTTCCCCACATAGCCATAATCAGCATCAGCCATCTCACCGGGGCCATTGACAATACAACCCATGACCGCAATATCTAACCCCGTCAGATGCTGAGTGGCCTCACGCACTTCGCGCAGGACATCTTCGAGGTTAAACAGCGTCCGGCCGCAAGAGGGACAGGCCACATACTCAACCATGGTTTTGCGTAATCCCAAAGCCTGCAAAATGCTATAGCAAACGGGGATTTCCTTTTCCGGGGCTTCCGTGAGAGACACCCGCAGCGTATCGCCAATTCCGTCAGCCAACAGGGTTCCAATCCCGGCGGTGGACTTAATGCGGCCATACTCACCATCTCCGGCTTCGGTGACCCCTAAATGCAAGGGATAGTCCATCCCTAACTCATCCATGCGGTGAACCATGAGACGATAGGCCGCCAACATGACAGGAACCCGAGAGGCTTTGAGGGAAATGACCAGATTATAGAACTCCAGAGACTCGCAAATTTTAATAAACTCTAGGGCCGATTCGACCATCCCTTCGGGGGTATCACCATAGGTAAAGAGCATTCGTTCGGCGAGGGAACCATGATTGACCCCAATCCGCATCGCCTTGTTCTGGTCTCGCAGAGAAATAACCAGCGGTTCGAGGGTTTGGCGAATTTTATCGCCAATCTCCTGAAATTCCTCGTCGGTGTACTCGTTGCGATCGCTTTTGGGCTTCTCAAACACGTACAATCCAGGGTTAATGCGGACTTTATCCACATGTTTGGCCACTTCCAGGGCAATTTTCATGCCGTTGTGGTGTACGTCAGCCACCAGGGGAACATCTTGATAGGTCTCCCGCAGTTTCTGTTTAATCTGGGCTAGGGTTTTGGCATGAGCCATACTTGGAACCGTGACCCGGACAATTTCGCAGCCAATTTCATGAAGCCGCCGAATCCCGGCCACAGACCCATCTACGTCCATGGTGTCCTCGTTAATCATCGACTGAACGACCACGGGATGTCCACCGCCAATGGTGACGCTACCGACGGGAACAGGACGAGTGTTTCGGCGACGAATGGTGGTCTCAAAGGCAGCGGCTAGGTCTGAGGATGAGCCGTTGCTGGCGTCGTTGGGGGATTGAGTAGGCAATGTTTGCATGAGTCCGATGCAGCTCGTTACGGTAAGCCAGAAGTCGTTTGATGGGCATGTCTAGTTTTACCTTGCCACAGAAAGGGACCGTCTAACAGCGTTTTCGCATGATTCTTTCTCCCCAGGGTTTTGACGCTAGGGAGAACCTCGTCACCCCCGTACCTCTGGCCGAAGGCGTGTCACTTGCGGTACACCCCGACGTTGTCTCGGGTCCCCCACCTCTTCCCCCTCTTGCCTCTTCCCCCCTTCCCCACCCAACTGTAAGCTATGACTGATCGACCTGACTCATTTGCAACTTCATGGATGGCAACCCTGCTTCTTGTCGATGACCGTGTGGAAAATCTACATTTGCTGTCGCGGATGCTCATGCGTAAGGGCTATCAAACGCACAGTGTGACGGATGCGAATCAGGTTGTTGGTTTCGCTCAACAGCTTGACCCGGATCTGATTCTGTTGGATGTCTATATGCCGGAATTGGACGGCTTTGAGGTCTGTCGTCGCCTCAAGGCTGAACCGGAGACGGCCGGGATTCCGGTTATTTTTATTAGTGCCTTGGACAATGTCCTTGATAAGGTTAAAGCGTTTGCCTCGGGAGGCGTTGACTATATTACAAAACCCTTTCAATTTGCTGAGGTCATTGCTCGTATTGAGAATCAACTGAAGCTGAAACGGTTGCAGGAACAACTCGAAGCCCAGAATGCTCGACTTCAGGCAGAAATCCGCGATCGCATTCAAGCTGAAGAGTCCTTACGTCAAAAAGAACAGTATCTCCGTTTGATTCTGAATAATATCCCCCAACAAGTGTTTTGGAAAGATACCAATTTGATTTTTATGGGCTGCAATCAAAACTGGGCTGATGCGGCTCATTTAGACTCTCCTCTCGATGTGGTGGGTAAAACCGACTACGATATGTTTGGAGATACGGAGATTGCTGAACGGTTTAGGGAACAAGATCGGCGTATTATTGAAACGAATACACCGGAACTCCATATTACGGCCAAAAAACAGAAACTTGATGCTGAGGGGCGCTCGGTTTGGCTCGATATCAATAAGCTGCCAATTCACAATGATCAGGGAGAGGTGATTGGTATTTTAGGGGTCTTAGAAGATATCACGAAACGAAAACTAGCGGAAGAAGCACTGAAGGCGGAGAAACAAAAATCAGAACATCTACTCCTGAACATTTTACCTAAGGCGATTGTCGATCGCCTCAAACAACTCGAAAGTGCGATCGCCGACCGTTTTGATGATACCACCGTCATGTTTGCTGATATTGTTGGGTTTACGGCTCTTTCGTCTCAAGTATCTCCCATTGAAGTCGTCAATCTTCTCAATCAAATTTTTTCGGTTTTTGACCGTCTAGCTGATAAACATGGTCTGGAAAAAATAAAAACTATTGGGGATGCCTATATGGTGGCTGGAGGGCTGCCGATTCCCCGTGGTGATAGCCCCGAAGCCGTTGCCAATATGGCGTTAGATATGTTGGAAGCGATGGCAGACTTTCAGCCAGCGGGCGACTCTCCCTTAGAAATTCGCATTGGACTCAATACCGGGCCAGTTGTTGCGGGGGTGATTGGCATTAAGAAGTTTATTTATGACCTCTGGGGAGATACTGTTAATGTCGCCAGTCGTATGGAATCAACGGGACTTCCGGGTCGTATTCAGGTGTCTGAAGATACTTATTTACGCCTACAACATTATTTTGAATTTGAAGAGCGCGGCTTGATTCCCATTAAAGGCAAAGGGACTATGAAAACCTATTGGTTGGTCGGTCACCGTCAGTCTTGATGGCTGCGAAATTTGGGTTCAAAAAACAACTTTTTATTGCCATGATTTATGACTTAGACAAGTTCTAATATTGCCTATTTTTTGTTTGAAATTTAGTTTATTTTTTAATGATTTTAGCAAAAAAAGAGGTATGATGAAAGTGTTAATCTTTGGGGCAGGGAGTCAAAGGTCGTGGAATCGGAACGCTTCGTCAGGTCATGAGCAAATTCCGTATTATGTCACAATTTACTGTGCCGTCTCTGCCAGGATATGAGGTAAATTAGGATGATTTCATTAAAACAGCAAAGAATTCGGACATGGATCATCGGGGGATATGCCGTTCCCATTGTACTCTCGCTATTCTCGTTTGTCATCGTCTGGAACAGCGTGCGGACGTTACAGCAGGAAGCGGATCAAGTTGAAGAATTTATCGAAAATGATCGCATTGTCGATCGCATGGAGTTAAATACTCAGGTTCTCTCACGGACTTTGCGGGGCTATTTACTCGATCCGAACAGCATCTCTCTCAATAGCTATAACGAGGCTCGGCAAAATTTCTACACGGATGTCCCCATACTGATGGAACGATTGAGGGAGCCGGAGGAAGAAGATCAGTTACAAGAGATTGTAGATGCCGTCGAACGACTCATCGAGACCCACCGCACCATTTTTGTTCAAGTCCAGGGGGGCGATCGCACCGGAGCAATTGAGAGTTGGAAGCAACTACAGGGCCGGACTCAGGCTGAGGAGATTCAAGATCAGTTCACGAGCTTTAGTGAACATGAGAAGTCCAGAGTCATCGCGAGTCAGTCAACGCAGCAAGAGTCCTTGACTGTCCTGATCAACGCGACCATCAGTTTAACCCTATTGACCTTAATCGTTTCCGCCTTTGTCGGCTGGTGGGTGATTAGCCGCATTACCCGACAAATGAATGAAGCCGCCAGTTCCGTGGCCAGTTCATCGATGGAAATTGCGGCGACGATGGAAGAGCAAGAACGGACCGCCAGTCAGCAAGCGGCCTCAGTCAACGAAACCACCACCACGATGGATGAACTCGGGGCCTCGGCTCGTCAGGTGATGAACCAGGCTGAGTCGGCGACGGGAAGTGCTAATGAGGTGTTGAGCCAGGCTGACAATGGCACTCGCGCGGTCGAGGAAACCCTCGAAACCATGTATTCGTTGAAAGATCGGGTCTCGGCGATCGCCCAACAGATTTTACGTCTGAG
This sequence comes from Phormidium sp. SL48-SHIP, assembly GCA_004299065.1. Taxonomy (GTDB): domain Bacteria; phylum Cyanobacteriota; class Cyanobacteriia; order Cyanobacteriales; family Geitlerinemataceae; genus Sodalinema. The sequence goes on from SIHH01000003.1 coordinate 10,320, forward strand.
CGAGCAGACCAACCAAATCGGCAATATTTCCAACCTGGTCAGTGATTTAGCCAATCAAACCAATATGTTAGCCCTCAATGCCGCTGTAGAAGCCGTGCGGGCGGGGGAACATGGTAAAGGCTTCTCAGTGGTCGCCAGTGAAATCCGCAAACTAGCCGATCAGAGCAAAAAATCCGCTGAGAAGATTAACACCCTCGTCGAAGATATCCAAAATGCCATCAATACCACGGTCATGGTCACCGATGAAGGGACTAAAAGCGTTGAAACAGGGGTAAAAGTCAGTCAGAACACCTCCCACGCCTTTGCAGGAGTCCGAGAAGGCATCAATCAGGTGGTTATGAGCAATCAACAGATTACCCTAACCCTCAAACAGCAGGTGAATGCTGTTGAACAGGTGATTGAAGCCATGACGGTTCTCAATGTGGCGGCTCAAGAGACCGCCACGGGGATTACTCAGGTTAAAGAAGGAACCCAACGCCTGAATCAAGCGGCCGTCTCGTTGAAAGATCTGGTTTGATCTAGGGAGTTGGGGTTTCTGAGGGCGTATCTGAGGGCGTATCTGAGGGCGTATCTGAGGGTGTATCTGAGGGTGTATCTG
>SIHH01000003.1:11017-50975 GCA_004299065.1 Phormidium sp. SL48-SHIP
GTATCTGAGGGCGTATCTGAGGGCGTATCTGAGGGTGTATCTGAGGGTGTATCTGCCGCTGGATTGGCGGCCGGTTTGGCTTGTCGTGGGCGGCGGCCAATGCCTAAGGCCGGGAGGAGCGTTTCTTTAATATAGGAGGCGATCGCCACCAAAACAATAATCAGCACAGCCCCGATACCGATGGGGCTAGGAACCCAGAAATCTGCCTCTAGGTGCTGAGTTTCCCCCGGTTCTAGGGACCAAATCAGGGTGTTATCTTCTAACGTCGGTGCCGTCTTGCCAACAAACGAGCTAACGCTGGCTCCCCAGGGGGTGATGAGGCGGAAACTGACATCAACGAGTCCCGTGGGACTAATCAGCACATTCCCCTCACTCGATAAGACTCCCAAGGCCCGCAAATCTACATCTAAACTGAGATGGTTGGCGATGGCGAAGATTAAGTTTTTCTGATTCAGGCTCAGATGGGTTTCGAGTTCAGGAATCTCCCCGGCTTGTTCTGGGGTGAGGCCATTCTGTTCAACGGGGTTAAAGAAACTCTCGAACTTTTCAACGAGGTCATCTCCGTTATTGAAGGGGATGACGACACGCCAGCGACGATCGCCGACTTGTTGGGTATAGCCTTGCAGCGATCGCGCCCGCTGTTTCAGGCTTTGAGTCCAGCGATCGACGGTGCTGCTGCTGAGATTGACGAATCGTTGCGATAGGGTAATATCCTGGACAATCTCGCCGTGGGTTTGGCTGTCGAAGTGAATCCCCACATCGTAGCGGACACATCCCGACAGGAGTACAGTGGTTAGGGCAACGACGAGCAACAGAGGCGATCGCCGCAGCCGGCCCCAGAGAGAAACCCAAGGGGCTGCGATCGCCGCGTAAACTGGAGTAAGAACAGACTTCACAAAATTCACGGACTTCGACAGGAGTAGTTTCCTTGATTTTAAGCCCTTCTGGAGCAAGCCCAAGAATTTGAGTCCAGATTTCCCCCCATCCCCTCGGGCAATCTTTGCCAAAGGCGAAGTGAAAATGCCAGAATAGAGGTCAAGACCCACAGGAATCACTTTCGCCAGACCAGACAGGACAATAGTAGCGAGGCAATCTATTTCCCTAAGGGGGTTTTTCCGTTATTTCTTGTTAATTTTTAAGTGTTAATTAATCATTGCTATGATGAAGCCTTCCGGGAGACAACTGGCCATCTATGTTCTCCTTTTGCTGCTTGGCGGAGGGATTGGTGGCGTTGTCAGCCGTCAAACTGGCAGAACGGCCCCGGACTCGTCAAGCCAAGCCTCAGACTTATCCCTAGATCCTGTGGTCTTACAGCCGACTCAATGGCAAATGGAGCCTTCTGCTGAAGAGATTGATCGTCAATTAAACAGCAATCCCAACTTTATCGCCCGAGCCGCCGAGCGAGTGGGGCCAGCCGTGGTCCGCATCGACGCCACCCGTCGCGTTCGCTCACCGCTTCCTGACTCAGTCCCAGAGCATCTGTTCCGCCGCTTTTTGGGCCAGGAACCCCAACAACCCCTAGAACGGACTGAACGGGGGACGGGTTCGGGCTTTATTTTGTCCTCCGACGGGCAAATTCTCACCAATGCTCATGTGGTTGAAGGCACCGATGTGGTGGAGGTGACGTTACGAGATGGGCGCAAATTTGAGGGACAGGTCATCGGCCGCGATGTCTTAACGGATGTAGCCGTTGTCACCATCGCAACGACGGGACTGCCGACGGCGACGCTCGGCTCCTCGGAAGGCTTAGTGGCCGGACAATGGGCCATTGCCATTGGCAACCCCCTCGGATTAGATAATACCGTGACGGTGGGGATTATTAGTGCTACCGGGCGATCGAGCGCCCAAGTGGGGATTAGTGATAAACGAGTTCGCTTTATTCAAACCGACGCGGCCATCAATCCCGGTAACTCCGGGGGGCCATTACTCAACGATCGCGGTGAAGTGATTGGTGTCAACACCGCCATTCGGGCCAACGCTCAGGGGTTGGGGTTTGCTATCCCCATTGAAACGGCTCAACGGATTGCTGAACAACTTTTCGCCACCGGAGAGGCCCAACATCCCTTTCTCGGCATTGAAATGTTGGACTTAACCCCAGAAATGCGAGACGATTTAGCACGAAACCCCCAGATTGACCTCAACCTGACTCAGGAGCAGGGGGTCCTCATCGTGGGGGTTCAAGCTGACTCACCGGCGGCCCGTTCAGGACTCCAAGTTGGGGATATGATTGAACGCATCGACGGACAAACGGTGGCGACAGCGATCGATGTCCAGGCGGCTGTTGAACGGGCGCAGGTGGGGCAACGGCTGGGCATTGAGGTGCTTCGGAACGGAGAACTTAGGATGATCTCAGTTCGTCCCGAAGCTATATCTCGCCGGCCGGGATTGAGTTAGTCTGGGCGATGGGCCTCTGAATCAGGGCTATCAACTTGAGACACTTGATGATCGAGTTCCATACGTTGTTCCATTTGGCGTAGGAAATAGCCGGTCATCATTGCCGAAGCGAGCATTCCGGCCATATTTTCGCGGTCTGTGGAGATATGGACGTTGAACTCTTCTGAAGGAAGCACGCCGACGAGTCCTTGTACATTGCGAGAGATGATGTCTTTGATTTCTGGACTCGCCGACTTGGCAACCCGTGCCAGAATATCTGGGGACTGGTGTTGAAGATAGTCCAGAAGCTGGTTACTAACTTCCTCAGTTTCTTTCATCTGAGCAAAAATTTCGGGGTCGAAAACCATGAGCGTCTCAGTTACGTCGGTGGATCAACAGTGGATGAACCTTAGAGCAAACTTGGATCAAACCATGGACCTGTACCCTCTAGTGTAGGCCATCGCTCTACCCCTTGGCGATGAGATCGAGCGATCGCACGCTTCCTTGCAGTTGAAAATACTGGTGAAATTTATCCGTCAGCCGCAGTTCATAGGAGCGGCCATCGGCGGATTTGCGGCGGCGAACTAAGCCGAGTTCGACGAGGTCTTTCACTTGTTGGTAAGCCCCAGACCCCCGTAAGTCTACCAGTTCCGAGAGTCGGAGGGGTTGTTTGATGGCGATCGCCGCTAGGGTGCGTTGAGCGCCGACCCCCAGTTCTGCTGGAACGATCGCGAACATGACATCCTGGAAACTTTCGCGCAGTTGCAGGCTATATTGACCCTTGAGTTCTACGATGTCCAGGGCGCTATCTCGTCGGGCGTAATCATCCATCAACTCTAACAGGGCTTCTTGCACTTGCGGGCGATCGCAGCCAGCACAATCGGCCAACTGGCTCAGGGATAGGGCCTGTCCTTTCAGATACAAAATTGCTTCTAATACTGTTGCTAAGCGCCGCTGGGGCTGTTTTTTCGTTGACGTCATAAGATTCGTTCTTGGCCGCAGAGTCTCACGGAACTGCTCTAACTCTCGATTATAGGCCGTCCGTTGGCCAGCGGTGATGTCTAGGATTGCTCTTCACCGGGCAACACCTCAAAACTCTCGTGGCCATGAATGCGGTAGAAGAAAAAGTCTGAATCTAGGGTTAGAATTTGGCGGTAGCCGGTTTGTTCTGCCAAAAGGACGAGGCTGGCATCGGCAAAGTCCATCGGGCGATCGCGATACTGTTCCATCAATTCCAGGAGTCTCGGGATGAGATCAGGGTCGATCTCATAGGTAACAAACAAACCTTTAAGGAGCAAGTTGCCCACCCTTTTCTGCATCGCCCAACCCCCGCGACGAGACGTGAGGTGCATGGCTTCAGCCAAGCAAGGCCAAGTCGTAATCAGGGGTTGTCCGTAACGTGAGATTGATCGTTTGTAGAGATTGTGTTGAGGTTGGGTAGGATCAACGAGACAGAACAGTATCCCGGTGTCGCCGATAATCATAACTCTAAGCCTTGCTTGCGATACTTTTCAACAATCATTTCCTCAATTTCTGATTGGCTTGGCTTTACGGCGGCACGCTCGATGGGCGGTTCTATGCTTTCTAAGTCTTGGAACCATTCTGCCCACGCAACACCATAGTCGCGATCAGGGTCAGGTTGGTCCGTCGTTGTCTGGGGTTGCTCGATCGCCGGTTCCTCATCACTCTCTTCACGGCGATCGCGGTGTTCTTGGTCTTCAAGTTCTTGGTCTTCAAGGAGAACCAAGGCAGCACGCACAACGTCAACCGCAGACGAATAGTGTCCCTTGTCTAAGTGATGTTGAACAATCTCTTCGAGTTCGCGGGGCAGAATGATATTCATAGCTTTTTTCTCCGGTGGTTTAGAAGGGGCGATCGCGGCAAACTATCCCAATTATAGGAAGCCGCATCGATTCGCCCCAAACCTCACCTAGTCGGCGACCCGCGCGAGTTCCAGGAGTTCTAGAAACTCTGCCCGGTAGCCGTGGCGATCGCCGCCTAGAGCGTCCTGGGCCAGTTCTCGCGCCAGGGTCAAATCGCTTTGACCGCGAAACTCCGACTCCCGTAGCCACAGTCCAAACGCCGCTACCGCCGCCGCAAAGCGGAAGTCATCGGAGGTTTGGCTGAGGGACACCGGGCGATCGCGAACCGGGCGATCGATCCGTTGCGATGTCTCAGCCGTAGGGTCTTTATACCGCAGCTTCACCAGCATCATCTCCTCCGCCGTCTCAGCGTCGAGATCCAGATTGTCCCCATCCGCTGACGTTTGATAGCGCAAATCATCCACCTCGGGCAGTTCCACCTCCGACTCCACTCCCACCGGAATCACCTCATAGAGGGCTGTCACCGAATGTCCCGCCCCCAGTTCCCCCGCGTCTTGGCTGTCGTCATTGAAATCTTCATCGGCCAGCAAGCGGTTTTCATAACCGATGAGTCGGTAGGCCTGGACTTTAGCCGGATTGAATTCCACCTGAATTTTTACGTCTTTAGCTAGCGTCAGCAGCGTTGCCCCCATTTCATTGACGAGAACCTTGCGAGCCTCCATCACACTGTCAATGTAGGCATAGTTGCCGTTGCCATGGTTCGCCAACTGCTCCATTTTGGCATCTTGCAAATTCCCCGTGCCGAAGCCAAGCACCGTTAGGAAAATATCGTTGTCTCGCTCCTGTTCAATCAGGCGCACCAGTCCCGCCTCACTAGAGGTTCCGACATTGAAATCGCCGTCGGTGGCCAGGATCACGCGGTTGTTGCCGTCTTCGATAAACTGCTCTCGGGCCAGTTGATAGGCCAGTTGGACACCTTCACCGCCGGCGGTGGAGCCTCCTGCTTCGAGTTGGGCGATCGCATCGAGAATGGCATCGTTTTCGTTCCCCGGCGTGGGTTCTAGGACGACTCCCGCCGCCCCAGCATAGACGACAATGCTCACGGTATCGTCTTCGTCGAGTTCGTTGACCAACAGACTAAACGCCGATTTCAGCAAGGGCAGCTTATCAGGAAAGTTCATCGAACCGGACACATCGAGAAGGAAGACCAAATTGGCGGGGGGCAAGTCATCGCTGGGGATGGACTGACCTTGTAAGCCGATGTGGACAAGCTGGTGCTGTGGGTTCCAGGGGGCGGCTGAGACTTCGGTGATGAGGGAGAACGGCTCGTCGCCGTCGGGTTCGGGATAATCGTAGCTGAAATAGTTGATCAGTTCTTCAATTCGCACGGCATCGACGGGGGGACGCTGGCCGTTGCGTAGGAAGCGGCGCACGTTACTGTAGGCTGCACTGTCAACGTCGATGGAGAAGGTGGACAGGGGGTTACTGCGGACGGACAGGAAGCGGTTTTCGGCGATGGGGTTGTATTCTTCCCGGTTATAGCCAGGTGGGTACGTCGGGGCGGAACGACTACCAATGCCCCCAGTTCCGTATTGAGCGGGGGCGTTTTGTAGGGTTGAGAGGGCCGGTTCAGGACCTGCCGGACTCGACTCTCGTATGGAGGAACCGTCGTCTGCGGCGTCACCGCTAGCGAGCAGGTTGAAGATGCCGAATTCGCGATCGAGGGTTTCGAGGAGTTCGGATTCGGCGTCGGATAGCTGACTCCAGAGATTTTGCTGGTTGAGGACTTCGACGCAGGTTTCGACGGCCTCGATGAGTTCTTGGCGTTGTAGGGGACGGCGGAAGATGGGGGAACCGTCGGCGTAGCGTATGGGACAGCCGTAGCGATCGCCGAATTCCACGAGGCGATCGAGTTGGGGGTGGTTGGCGGGGATGCGATTGAGGTCTCCGAGTGCTGGGGAATGTTGACCCAAGCTGATCGCTCCCGTGTGGATGAGGAGTCCTCCGACGAGGCCCCCTAGGGCGATCGCCCCTAAGATCGGTCTAACGGAGAGTTGGCGCAACCGGCGAGGGGTTGCCTGAGATGGGTTAGTGTTGTCTGAGTTTGACTCGTTTGAATTTGGATGGCGCATGGTTATCCTCGCGGGAGATAGACATTCGGCTCGATCAGTCGGGGTGTTGACATCATGGCGTTACCACCCGGCCCCTCTATTCTATTTCTCTATTTGTGACAATCATCCTTTGAAACTATCAGGATGATCGCCGAGAGTGCCGCCTGCAATGTCCCCCGGAAACGACAATCAGGACGTACCCCGGGGAGTACGTCCTGATTGGCAAGGTTAAGCGGGTGAACCTTAGCGGTTCGCCCGAGTCAATAACACCGCCTGACTATCGCTGAGGGTGAGGGTTCGTAAATCGCTAACCTCTAATCCCGGTGAGGTGAGGGCAATCTCCCACTCCTCTAAATCTAGTTGTAGCCAATCGCCCAAGGTCACTGTGAGGGGATCACCGCCCATGTGAGTGGCGATCGCCACTTGTTCGGTTTCATCAGGACTGGTACGCAGTCCGTAATAGAGTGTCCCCGTCTCTTCATCAATATGATTGAAGCGATCGCGGGATGCAAAATTGTCTCGCAACCAGGGCCGCGCCAACCGAAACTCTCGCAATTGCCGATTGTAGGCCGTCTGTTGCGGATCTAAAAACTGCTCATGGTTCCAGACATTGCAAATCTCATGGGCATCTTCCATAAAGGCTGTGGCAAACTCCTTCAGTTTACCGACATCCAACTCTTGCAGAATTGGCGACTTCTCCGACACATTGAGTTTTTGTAACTCAGCGGCTGAGGCGATCGTTTTAGCTTCCTCCTGCATCTCGGTTGAATCCGACTCAGTCCCTAAATGGCGTTGACAAATGCGGGCCACCTCATCCAAATCATAATCCGTCTCGTCAATGGCGTGTTGCAAGCCTCGCATAAACTGCCGCAACTCACCCACTTTCTTAAATCCCATCCCTTTGAGACGGGGAAAAATACCCGAGAGGTCATACACATCCGGTTCAACTTGCCAATCGAGAAATCCGGCCTCTTCGGCGACGACTTTCACGCCATAGCGATCGTCAGTATTCCGCAAAAAGCCCCAAGGCGCGCGCATCGTACAGTTAATAAAGTCCATCGGCAGTCCGGGACTAAAGCCATACACCAACAGGGTAATTGCCGGGTTATCGTAGGCATTATTCAACACCTCCGGTAAGGTTTTACCCAAATTCCAGTTAATGGGCATTTCTGGGTCAACCTGAGTTCCCCGCCGTAGGGTATCGTGATTTCCGCAGCCAGTAATCCAATTCGCCCCCACCTGCATCACTTCACAAACCCGCTTCCATTTGCGGCTCCAGAACTTCTGTAAACTGGGAGTATTATGGGCAAACACCAACGGACCCCATTGGAAACTTTCGGGCAGAAACTCGATGATATCTCGATAGGTCGAAATCTCTTCCCAGCCTTCAGCGGGCCAAGGTCGTCCATCTTCAAAAATGGTAAAGGGATAGCGAGAACTCTCGGCGATTTCTTGCGGAACCCGCGCCATTTCTTGCAGGTAAACATCATCATACTCAACCCGACCCGACATCGGATTAAAGTATTTGAAATCCTGAGCGCCATCGACGCGAATCCCATCAACCCCAGTGTCGGACTTGCGCCGCTGCATTTCTAGGAGAATTGCCCGAACTCCTGGGTTTTGGTGGTTAACATCTTGCCCATACATATTGGGTCCTTTCAAGAAGCGACCATTGAGGAGATTCAGGGCTTGGTTATCGGCATGACCATAAACGATGTCATAAACCACTTGAATCGGTCCCGTCGAGAAGTTATGCAGGGTTTCAATAAACGCCACAACTTCATCAGGACGTTGAGTTTCCAACACCGAAGGATTGGTAGCCGCCATGCCAAAAATAACAATATCATAGCCCCAGTTTTGGGTGTCTGGTTTCTTCAATTGCACATGAATTTCATCCGACTCATATTCAATGGATTCACTGTCGGGGTCCATGCGTAAACGATCTTCGTCACTACAGGAGAAAAATCCCTGACCATGATCTCGATGACCCAAATATTCAACAGTGGGTTCAATGGGGAGTAATTGTACCGCTTCATAACCGACATAATTTTCCTCAGCGGGGGTGAGGGGGTCTCCCTTAGCCAGTTTGTCGGAAATCCGCTGAAAGAGTTGGGTTAACCCCGAGAGATAGCCGTTGGGGGAGGCGGTGTTGACATGAAGCTGCAAGATGTTGGTGGGGGGGTTGACTTTGACGGGGCTACCGTCGTCGCTGCGGAATTGTTGGAAATAGGCCGTATCGCGGCGATCGCGTTGGAGTTGGTCGCGATCGTACAGTTCCGCCGGCGCATACACGCCATAGGGCAGAGAATCGGCGAGAAAATCGCCAATGGTGCTGATATCGTTGTCATAGTCGAGATATCGCAGCCAGTACAAAGAGCCAAAGTGGTTCGCGTCTCCGGCTTTCATCCCCGACAACACACCCCACATATATTCCCCATCCCGCTCTAGGTTCACATATTCGCGACGGAAACGAACGGTTTGTAAATCCTCTTGGGGATGGACATCCTCTAGGGGCGTAAAGATTTCTAAGTAGATGTTTTTAGGTTGAATCTCTCCTGGACTGAGTTCAGGAACCCAGAAACCAATTTCTGTTAAGCCATCGGGACGATAGTAGGCCCCTAAACGATGAGCAATCTGTTGAGATTTATGGAAAATTGTCTCATCGGAGGCTTGAACGGCCTGTACCCAATCCAAGAGTTTTTGGGTTTCATCGGCAACAAGAGTGATTTCGGCGGCGCGACGAGTGGTTGTAACCATAAGTTTTTAGGGTGAAATAATTATTCAAGATTTGTCTAAGACGGAATCCGCATCGTACAGATTCCTTTTGTTCGTCTCTTCCTCTGTCTTCCTCGTTTCTCCCTCCCTCCTCCCTCCCTCCCTCGTGACTTGGCTCCAGCCAAGTCATGCCCTTGGGGAGGCTCTGCCTCCCGAGTGCAGGCGGCAGAGCCGCCTAAGGCCCGTGTCATGGCTGGAGCCATGGCACGAGGAAAGAGGAAACAGAGGAAAGAGGAGGTACAACGAGAACAGGGATTAAGCGTCAGGCTTATATTTAAAGACCATGACACTCAATGGGGGTAAACACAGGGGTAGGGCCTGACTCCATTTGGGGTTGGACCACTCGACCGTTGCTTTCCCCCCAGCATTGCCCATATTGCTGCCGCCGTAGCATTCAGCGTCACTGTTGAAAATCTCTTCATAGAAACCGGCCTGGGGAACGCCAATCCAATAGTCATGATGGGGAACCGGCGTGAAGTTGCAGACGGTGACCACAAACTCATCGCTGTATTGGTCTTTGCGGATAAAGGAGACGATGCTGTTGTCGGCATCGTTGCAGTCAATCCATTCAAAGCCCTCGTCAGAGAAGTCTTGAGTATAGAGGGCCGGTTGGCTGCGATAGATGCCGTTGATGTCTTTAAAAAAGCGCTTGAGTTTCTGGTGAGACTCTTGATTGAGCAGATCCCATTGCAAATCGCCCCAAGCATTCCATTCTTGATGTTGGCCAAACTCCATGCCCATAAACATGGTCTTTTTGCCGGGGTGGGTAAACATATAGCTGAACAGACAGCGCAAGTTGGCGAATTTCTGCCAATCATCGCCGGGCATCCGGTCCCAGAGGCTGCCTTTGCCGTGAACCACCTCATCGTGGGATAACGCCAACATGAAGTTCTCGCTGAAGGCGTACATCAAACTAAAGGTGACGTGGTTGTGGTGATAGCGGCGATGGATGGGATCTTCGCTGAAGTAGTCCAGCATATCGTGCATCCAACCCATGTTCCATTTGAAGTTAAAGCCTAAGCCGCCGAGATAGGTGGGCCGGGAGACGAGGGGCCAGGCGGTGGATTCTTCGGCAATGGAGAGGATGCCGGGATAGTAGCCAAAGATGAGATAGTTTAGTTGTCGCAGGAAGTCTGCGGCTTCGAGGTTTTCATGGCCGCCGTAGCGGTTGGGAACCCACTCGCCATCTTTGCGGTTGTAGTCGAGGTACAACATTGAGGCCACGGCATCGACGCGAATGCCGTCGATGTGGTATTTGTCGAACCAAAATAGGGCGTTGGAGACGAGGAAGTTGCGGACTTCGTTACGGCTGTAGTTGAAGACGTAGGTTCCCCATTCTTTATGTTCGCCTTTGCGGGGGTCGTCATGTTCGTAGAGGTGGGTTCCGTCGAAGTAGGCCAGGCCATGGCTATCTTTGGGGAAATGGCCGGGAACCCAATCGACAATGACGCCGATGTCGTTGGCGTGACATTGGTCGACGAAGTACATGAAGTCTTCGGGACTGCCGAACCGGGAGGTGGGGGCGAAATAGCCGGCGACTTGATAGCCCCAGGAGCCATCGTAGGGATGTTCGGCGACGGGGAGGAGTTCGATGTGGGTGTATCCCAGGTCTTTGACGTAGGGGATGAGTTTGTCGGCGAGTTCTCGGTAGGTGAGGAAGCGTCCTTCGGGCTTCTCGGAGACGCGCACGACTTCGCCGCTGTCGGGGGGATGTTCGGCGCCGGTATGGAGCCAGGAGCCGGCGTGCAGTTCGTAGACGGAGATGGGCTGGTCGTGGGGGTCTCGCTGACGGCGTTGTTGTATCCAGGACTCATCTTGCCATTGGTACTGGTTGAGGTCTACGACTTTGGAGGCGGTGTCGGGCCGGACTTCTTGGCCAAAGCCGTAGGGGTCGGATTTGAGGTAGATGTGGCCTTGGGGGTTTTTGATTTCGTATTTGTAGAGGGTTCCTGAGGGAAGTTGGGGGATGAACAGTTCCCAAATTCCGGTTTCGGTGCGCTCCATTTGGTCTTTGCGACCGTCCCATTCGTTGAAGTCGCCGACGATGGAGACGTTGCGAGCGTTGGGCGCCCAGACGGCGAAATAGACGCCTTCGATGCCGTTGAGGGTGACGGGATGCGCGCCGAGTTTTTCGTAGATGCGATGGTGGTTACCTTCGGCGAAGAGGTAGCGGTCAAAGTCGGTGAGTTTGGGGGAGCGGAAGGCGTAGGGGTCGTAGAAGACTCGTTCGCGATCGCCTTCTTTGACTTTGAGTTGATAGTTTTTCAGTTCTGGGGCTTCAATTTCGCATTCAAAGAAGTTGGGATGATGGACGCTGTGCATGGGGTAGCTATCCCGTTCTTCGGGACGAATGACCCAGGCGGCGTCGGCTTTGGGCAGGTAGGCTCGGACGACCCAAGAACTTTTGCCGTTGTGATCGGAGAGTCGGTGAGAGCCTAAAATCTCGAAGGGATTTTGATGTTGATTGTTGGTAATTTTTTGGATTTGTTCGGCGGTAGTTGTTGTCATAATGGTTGAGATAAGTTTGAGTGTAGGTGAGCGAGGTCGGGGACGAGAATCCCCGAATTTAAAATTGGGAAATTACCCCTAATTTTTGAATTTAGGGACGGCTTGAAAAAGTTTGTAAATCTGGGCTGGGGGTCTTGAGTTTCAGCCCCCCGTCGAGTCAAGACGAGCTACCCGAATCATCGTTGGTAAAGATTGACTCGATACTCACAACGCTATTGCTTTCAGACAAATCTAGTTTTGTCAAGGTGTAATTCAGAGAACTCCTTAACCTTTAATTTAAACGTTAGATTTGTCGAGGTGTGAGGATTTACAGGCCAGTCTACCGTTAAGTTGCCATTCTCGGGGTAGGATTACCTCTATCAAGGGATAGAGTCGTGTTAAGATTTGCGTTCGACGCGATCGTAAACTTCTTCGACTTTCTCGATGGTTTCGTCGGGATCTTGTTCTGCGGCCCGTTGAACGTAGTTAATTTTCACTTCTTGGACGACGTTCGAGATCAGGTTCTGTAATTCATCGAGGGTGGCTTGGTCTTGGAGTTCCTGACGTAAGGCGGTTTGGAAGCGATCGCTGAGGTCTTCAAAGCGTTCTCGCCCGAGTTCGTCGGCGTAGGCGTTGGCGAGGGTTTCACAGGTGGCGTTGGCGAGGTAGTTGGCCAGTTGATGGCTGACATCGTTGGGAAGATGACCTAAGGCGGGAACTCGTTCAACGAGTTCGACGAAGGCGGATTCGGCTAAGGCTTCGGAGAGGGAATGGTTAAGGAGGGATTTGAGTTCGGGTTGTACTTGGGGGAGAACTTTGTAAATGGTGAGTTCGAGGAGGCGATCGCTGATGCGTTCGAGGCTATTGATATCACCGACGGCGACATAGTCTGAGGGGTTGAGTAAGCCACGCGCGAGATCGCCGTTTTCAATGGATTCTTGAAATTGGTTGAGGGTGCGGATGGTGACAAATTCGGAGATGTGATCCGACAGATAAATTCCGGGTTCATGAATCATCTGGGAGAGGACATATTCGATGTTGGCGACTTTTCCCTGATGCAGCCGCACAGTGACGGGTAGAATCCGCAGCCAACGCCAGACGGGGATGAACAGAAACCAGTCGTACCAACGCCGCAACATGGCATCAAACCAGGTTAGGCCGACACGACGGCGGGAGGCGATGAAGGTTAGGACGAGAAATTCTAGGGCGAAAAAGCCAATAAACCAGATATCAATGCGCCAATACGCATCGTAGGGTTGTCCGTTGTCGTCGATTTGTCGGTAGTAGTTGGTGGCCAGCAGGGGAATGATTTTGGTTTGGAAGAAGTTGAGTTCGCTGGTTGCGTCGTGCGATCGCAAGTAGTCAGTGGTCCAAAATTCTCGAAAGGCGACGGTGACGGAGTCTTGATTGAGGCGATCGGTAATGCGACGTTGCAATTTGGCAAAGGTGCTAAATTTACCTGAGGCAATGAAGGGGTTTTCGTCGATGAGAGCTTCACTTTGTTGGCGCAGCCGTTGTAGGGAGACTTGCACTTCGGGAGTATCGAGTTCGGCTTGGGAGACTTGGTTGAGGAGGCGATCGAAGTTTCGTCGATATTGTTCTGTTTGCGGATGGGGTTCGATGCCTTTGACGGGGTCATAAAGTTGTACGACTTGGGGAAGATAGCGAAGATAGATATCCCGCAGAGGCACATAACTGGCATTAAACAGGGCTAACACTAAATTCAGTAGAGCGAGAATAGCAGTCGATTTTATCCAAATTGACATCCACCGTTTGTCGGGGAGCAAAGGCGTATTCATGAATCTCAGTGAACGATTATTATAAACAGGTTAAAAAGAAGAATAAGTAGAGACACGGGGCGATCGCATCTCTACTTTGTTGGGGGCTATGTCCCGGAACTATTCGACCGGGGCCAGCCTTTAAATGATACCGGGTCCTTTGCCACGGTCGTCGTGATCGGCTTCGAGTTTACCGGCTTCGTTGGTTTGGTTAACGGTCTTGAGTTCCTCGGCTCGCTCGGCTTTGAGGGCTTCCTCTTTCTCGCGTAAGTCACCGCGTTCTTCGTAGTACATTTCCGGCTCGACGGCGTAGTTATTGGCCATGCCTTCGCGGTCTACGGTGTAGCCTTTGGTGGTGTCGAGATGCCCTTCAGCGGGGTTTTTGGGGGGTTCTGGGGTCTTCTTGAAGTTGTCCCCTTCTTGTTCCATGCGATCGCTCACTTCGGGAGGGGTGATGTGGCGATCGTAGTTGGCGGCTTGTTGGTTAGTATTTTGGTCGGTCGTCATAAAATGAAACTCCAATGAATGGTCAATTTTTAGAGGTGTTAATGTAAGACTCAACGGGGGAGTCCTAAAAGCCTAAAACAAGGTTTTAGATTACTGATTCGTATCAATATCAGGAACGACATCGGGGCGTTCTTTGTCTTCCCAACCGGGCGGACGTTTGGAGTTGTACCAGGCTAGGGAGCCGAGGCCGACTGCTGCGATGAAGCCGACAACTCCGATGATGACACCTGAGATGGGATAGGAAAAGGCTTGTTCAGCGCCTGTCGTTAAGAAGTAAGTCATAGGTAGGTTGCTATTAGGGTCTCGTGTTTACCGTTACTACCCATACTAGGGTAGGAAACGGGGTCAGTGCATCTACCTAGGAGTAGAGGTTTAGCTAAAATACGGCTCAGCCTTTGGTTAGAGTCCTTGGTTAACGGCAGATCTTGGGTTAAAGTAGCCAAGATGCGAGTGGGTTGGACGAGATCCCGGCGATCGCAACGACCGATTCACGATCGAGCAATATCAAACTAGCGGGCCTCACAAGTCCCCATTCAGAGATTATCCATGACGGCTATTTTGCAAGAAATTCAGACTCGGCTGGTTCAGTTAGTCGGTGAAACCGTCCAGTTATTGCCAGCACTTCTGATTGCGTTTATTATTCTGGTCCTAACCAAGTGGGCAGCCAAAAATGTGCAACAGGTGGTACATAGAGGGGGTCGCCGTTTACTGCGGAGTCGTTCTCTCCAGTCGTTGCTGTCGCAGACGAGTTATGTCGCTTCCTGGGTGGTGGGGGTTTTAGCGGCGGCGGTGATTGCTTTTCCTAATTTGGGATTAGGGGATCTCGTGGCCTTCCTCGGGTTAGGATCGGTGGCCATTGGTTTTGCCTTTCAGGATATTTTTAAGAACTTCTTGGCGGGGATTTTACTGTTATTACAAGAACCCTTTGAACTCCACGATCAAATTATTGTGGGAGATTATGAAGGAACGGTCGAAGAGGTAGCGATTCGCTCAACCCAAATTCGCACCTATCGCGGCGAGCGGGTGGTGATTCCTAATTCGATGGTGTTCACCAGTCCGGTTGAAGTGTTGACGGCGTTTGCCTTTCGTCGAACGGATTTGGCGATTGGGGTGGATTACAATACCCCGTTACCGATGGCGGTTCAGGTCTTAAAAGAGGCTCTCGATGGAATTGAAGGGGTGATGGACGAGCCGGATGTGGAGGTGGATGTTGTGGGCTTTGGAGATAGTTCTATTGATTTGTTGGTGCGCTATTGGACGGTTCCTCAACGGGCGGAGGTACGCCGAGTTCAGACGCGAGTGATGATGGCCCTGAAGGCGGCCTGCGATCGCGCCAATATCAGTATTCCCTATCCCATTCGCACGGTGTATCACTATGATCAACGGGAGTTTAACGAGTTGTTTTCCCGTTCGGAGAGTCAGAATTAGGGGTTTTCAGGATATACGGTGGAGTTAGTTGCATGAGATACAAAATTGTAGGGGAACCCACCCCTAGCCCCTCCCAGGAGGGGATTTTTCGCCCCTACAGCAAGGGATATAATCCGCCATAAATTTTTCTTATCACCCCGAACCCAGAAGACCCAGAATTAGTAATCTTCTCACCTGTCCCCCAACCATCAATTTAAATAGGCCACCGTCACCCCCGCACCGCCTTCTTTCTGCGGGGCTAACTCGAAGTTTTTAATATGAGGCGATCGCCCCAAAATCTCATGAACCCCCTCTCGTAACTTCCCGGTTCCCTTGCCATGAATAATCCACAACGCACCCCCAACCGGAACCGCCTGAGCGATCGCCTCCTCTAAGCGAGGTTCAGCTTCATGCACCCGACTTCCCCGCACATCCAGGGTATTTTGCGAGGTGCGTACAAGGGGGGCCGTTTTCACCGTAGCCGCCGGGGCCGCCGTTTGACTGGATTTTTGAGGGTTGGCCTTCGCTTTCGGCTGGGGTAGATCCGGTTTTTCCCCAGATAACGACTCCACATCCGCCAGGGGAACCTCCATCTTCATTAAGCCGAAGCGTACCGTTAACTCACCCTCTTTCTCAATGGCTAACACTTCCGCCGTTTGCCCTAACCGGGGAATGCGCACGCGATCGCCCACCTTCGGGGCAAATCCCGGCTTCGGTTTCGGCGGTTTCGAGGCACTGGGGAGCCGTTGCTGCCGAATGCGCTCCATGGCCTCGGTGGCTTTCTGGGCATCCTGAGCCGT
Source organism: Phormidium sp. SL48-SHIP (assembly GCA_004299065.1). Taxonomy (GTDB): domain Bacteria; phylum Cyanobacteriota; class Cyanobacteriia; order Cyanobacteriales; family Geitlerinemataceae; genus Sodalinema. Next base: position 27,079 of record SIHH01000003.1, read on the forward strand.
CGCATGGCCCTGTTGCAAGCGACGAATCACTTTGGCAATTTCCGCTTTCGCCTCATCAATGGCCGCCTGAACTGCCTGTTCCTGTTGCAGTTTCAGGTTTTCCTCGCGACGGCGTAACTGTTCGGCTTTCTCACTAATTTCCTGATTTAACCGTTCCGCCTGGGCCACAATCTGACTGGCTTCATCGGCTTTGGTTTCCTGTCGCCGCCGTTGTGCTTCCAACTCAGCGATGGTTTCATTGACATCGACGCTAATCCCCGAACGGATATAACTCTGAGCCAAATCCACCACATCAGCGGCTAACCCCAGTCGTCGGGCAATTTGCATGGCGTTGGAACGGCCCGGAATCCCCCATAACAGGCGATAGGTGGGCGACAAACTCTCGTCGTCAAACTCCACTGAGGCATTCTCAAACCGGGAATCCTCATATTTGAGGGCCTTTAACTCGCCAAAGTGAGTCGTGGCCACCGTCAACCGGGCGCGATCGCTCAGATATTGCAACAGGGCGATCGCCAACGCACTCCCCTCAGAAGGATCGGTTCCCGCGCCCACTTCATCCAACAACACCAGGGCATTTTCATCCTCAGCCACCGCTTCTAAAATGCGACTAATGCGGCGGATATGACCGGAAAACGTGGATAAACTTTGTTCAATCGACTGTTCATCACCGATATCCGCCAACACTTGCGAGAACCAGGGCAGTTCCACCGGTTCCCGCGCCGGAATAAACAAGCCCACTTTGGCCATCAACATGGCTAAACCGAGGGTTTTCAAGGTGACGGTTTTACCCCCGGTATTTGGCCCCGTAATCGTGACAACGCGGATATCCGGCGACATGGAGACGTTAATGGGAACCACCGCATTTCCCTGTTCATGCTTTTCTTGCCAAACTAAGAGGGGATGACGCAGTTGGCGCAGTTCCGTGGCTTGCGTCGCGTCAACAAATCGCGGTGGGTTGGCGTCTAACCAGATGCTATAGCGGGCGCGGGCTGTGGCTAAATCCAGTTGGGTGACGATCGCCAACAACCGTTCTAAATCAGGAATCACCTCGGCGATGCTTTGGCTGAGTTTGCGTAACACCACTTCTTCGGCGTTTTTCTCTTGTCGCTGGAGGGTTCGTAGTTTGTTGTTCTCGTTGACGATCGCCCGAGGTTCGATATAGAGGGTGGCCCCGGTGGCGGAACTGTCATGAACAATCCCTGGAATTTTCTCTTTTTGGGGCGCTTTGACGGGCAAGACAAAGCGATCGCCGCGACTGGTGATGAGATGTTCTTGCAGGGCGCTTCCCTGACGCTGAATGATGCGGTTGAGGGTTTGGTAGATGCGATCGCGCACCTGTTTGAGTTGGCGTCGGATACCTTCGAGTTGGGGGCTGGCGCGATCGGCGACGTCTCCCCGTTCGTCGATACAATGATGAATCTCTTGTTCTAAGTCGGGATAGGTGCGTAACTCCGACACCAAGGCTCGTAACACCGGAACCTCTAATTCAGTGTTATCAATGACTCGCCGCAGTTGTCGCGCCCCGGAGAGGGTGGTGGCGATGTTCAGGAGTTCGTCTCCCTGCAACATCCCGCCAATCTCGGCCCGTTCTAGGGGTTCCCATATATCACGAATGCCGCCAAATGTCAAGCTATCTTGAGGACTCATGTCCAACCCATAGGCTTCCTGGGTTTGTTGCAGAAGCTGTTGGCTGTGTTGGCGATCGCCGGGGATGGCCAGTTGTCGAGCGGCGATCGCCCCGATTTTAGTGGCGGCGAAGGTGGAGAGATGTTGGCAAAGCCGTTGCCATTCCAGGAGATTGAGGGTTTCTTCGCGAATCAAGATCAGCTTAGTGAGGTGTGACGGTAGTGGTCTTGTTATTCTATCGAGAATTGCGGCCGTTCAACAATGGCTGGGCGATCGCCGTCATGGGTTAACCTCCTTTCACCGCCTCAAACAACGCCGAATAGTCAGAATCCGCCAAACCTTGGGCGATCGCCTGTTCCACCACCTGCGACACCGCCTGACTCAACTGTGCATCAATTCCCATCGCTTCAGCTTCGCGGCTAAACAGATTCATATCCTTCAATAAATGCTTACTGGGGAAATTAGGATTCTCATAATTTCCCGCCATCATCCGCGAGAGTTTCTTATCAAAGGTGGGAGCATACAAGGCACTTTGGCGGACAATTTCCATAAACGCCTCAATGTCAATTCCTTGCTGGTGAACCATGGCTAAACTTCCAGCAAACGCCGCTGTGAGAGAGCCAATCAGTTGATTCATGGCTAATTTCACGGCGGAACCACTACCCACTTCGCCCAGTAAAACCGGCTCCTTGCCAAACACTTGTAAAACAGGCAAACATTGCTCAAACAAGCTCGGAGTTGCCCCCACCATGACCAATAATTCGCCGGTTTTGACTTGGGGAATACTTCCCAACACCGGGGCTTCGAGATACGCGCCTCCCGCCGCTTCAATGTCGTGTTGTAGGGTTTGACTTTCACTGGGGGCAATGGTTGCCATTTGGATTAAGGTTTTGCCCGTCCATTTGGCTTTCGCTGCGTCGCTGAGGAGGGTTTCGCGAATGGCCTCGGCATTGGTGAGCATGGTGATGAGACAATCCGCCTCTTGGAGAACCTCGACGGGAGAGGATGCGATCGCGCCCCCAGCGGCTTTAATGGGATCTAGTTTGGCAGTGGTGCGGTTATAGGCGATGATGTCATAGTTGGATTCTAGTAGTTTGAGGGCCATGGGTTGCCCCATTAAGCCGGTTCCTAAAATGCCAATTTTCATGATTTTTGTGACTCCTTGAATTATGATAATAACGATTCCATAGTGCGTTCTGGCAAGTTTAAATAGCAATTTCAAAGTTTACAATGATGTTGAGCCAGAACGCACCCTACCCCGTTTGCCTCTTGCCATCCCCTCTTGGGAGGGGTTAGGGGTGGGTTATGCCTGTTCCCTTCTCCTAACCTATTTTGCCTCTTGCCATCCCCTCTTGGGAGGGGTTAGGGGTGGGTTATGCCTCTTGCCTTCTCCTACCGATATCCTGCTAGGCGATCGTCAATGCTCACCGGACCAGCACCAGAATAGAGAGTCATCATTAACCCTCCTAACAACCCTAGATTTTTAAAGAAGTTAGTTGTTTCTGTCGGGTCAGTTGGATTATGAAAAATAAAGCTAGTGGGGACAATAAAAATAATGAGTAAGATAACTCCAATTCGAGTCTTGTAGCCCAAAATCAATGATAAACTTCCCAAGATTTGAAAGACAATTGTTCCCACTAGTAACACTTGGGGAAAGGGTAGTCCGGCGTTCTCCATCATGGTCGCAACTCCGGCAAAGCCAAAGATTTTAGAAATGCCAGCTCGCAGAAAAATGACCGCTAAAAAAAAGCGAGCAACCACAGGGATGTAATTCATGGACTGAACTCCTTATAATGAATCATAAACAAATTGATCCTTGCTACCTGACTTAAATCTTCACGGCCATGGGAATTTTACAAGACCGCGATCGCAGCAAACTCGACAGTAGCGATGATGCTCGATTCTACGAAATGCCCCGCTTCGTCACCCATGTCGATGAGAGCTTCATCGACCAACTGACGCAATTGTATCGCGATCGCCTGCAAGCCAACAGCCGCATCCTCGACCTCATGAGTAGCTGGGTATCCCATCTTCCCGAGGATATCCCCTTTACTCATGTCGAGGGTCATGGGATGAACGAGGCTGAACTGGCGAAAAACCCCCAGTTAGACCATTACATCGTCCAGAACCTCAACCATAATCGCCAACTCCCCTACGAGGATAACGAGTTTGACGCAGTTCTCAACGCCGTCTCCATTCAGTATCTACAACATCCTGAGGACGTTTTCGCCGAAATCCACCGCATCCTCAAACCCGGCGGACTCGCCATTGTCAGCTTCTCCAACCGGATGTTCTACCAAAAAGCCATCCAAGCCTGGCGTGAGGGAAGCGAAGCCAGTCGAGTGCAATTAGTGAAACGCTATTTTCAAGCGGTTCCGGGTTTCGCCGAACCCGAGGTCATTATCAAAACCTCCGACGTTCCCCCGGTTCTACAAATGATGGGATTCGCCGGATCTGACCCCTTTTATGCGGTGATTGGCGAGAAAACTCTCGTAAAATCGGCTTAGATTAGCGTAACTCTCCTTAAAACGGCTGCCATTCGAGCTGAAAATAGAGTTCCTGACGCTCGAAGACATCGCGGTTATCCCGTTCATCGACATCGACGAGGGGAATCCCCCAGTCGAGTTTAGCCGAGAGGCGATCGCCTAAGCCGAACTGAAGTCCCAAGCCGATCGAGGCCAGGGTATTGGTATCGAGATCCACATCGCCTTGATTCCAAACCGTTCCCACATCGACAAAGGGACGCAATTCTAGGCGCGTCTCTCCAGCGTCAGCCGTCCAGATGGGAAACCGCAGTTCCGCCGAGGCGAACAGGCCACTATCAGCCAAGAGAAAGTCTTGGCTATAGCCGCGTACACTGAAGTTTCCCCCTAAGCCAAAGCGTTCTAGGGGAACCATCGAGGTCGTCGACAGTTGCAGATCTGAGCGCAATAACAGAGAGGTTCCGTTGGGGGCCAATAACCGTAGATATTGCGCTTGTCCGCGCCAATTGAAGAAACGACCATCGGGTTCACGGCTGTTGATGGTGTCATTGCTAAAAATGGGAATCCCCCAATTGAACTGCGATCGCGCCGCGAACACTTCCCGAGATCCCCGCTGAGTCCATTCTTGGAAAAACCGCAACACCGACAGGCGAGTTTCCCCGTCATCATTGGCCCCGACTGAAAGCGCAAAGGGTTCCTCTAATAACGAGGTTTCACTTTCCCGACGGGAGAACGTCAACCCCAGGGAAAATTCCTCGGTGGGGGTGCGATGGAGCGGTTGACGATAGGTGAGTTCGTAGTCTCGGGAATCGGCGATAATATCCAACTCATCGAAGGGAGATTCAATAATTTCGCTCCCTGTAATCCGAAACGAGGTTTCCAGGGTTCCATTGCGAGGGTTGATGGGGAGGCGATAGGCGGCTTGGAGTTCGTCACTCCCCTCGGTGCGACTATAACTGATGCGGGCGCGATCGCCCCAGCCGGTGAGGTTGCGCTCTTCGAGTTCCACGGTTCCTCGATAGGCTCCCACCGTCGGCGAGCGGCCCGTATCGAGCCGCAACAGGGGGCGAAAACTGGGCGCTTCAGTAATCTCGACTTCGAGGAGATTGAATCCCGGCCGAGGACTGGCGGAGAGTTCCGCTGAGAGATTCTCAATCAGGGGATCGAGTTGCAGGAGTTGTAAGGCTTCGAGGAGTTCGTTGATATTGAGAGGAGCCTCAGCCGCTAAATTGAGGCGCGATCGCACGTAATCGGGATTCAGACGGCGATCGCCACTGACGACGATATCCTCCAAGGCCCCTTCAATCACCTGAATCGTGACAATCCCATCCTCAATCGTTTGTGGCGGAAGGAGCGCTCCCGAGGTGACATAGCCTTGCTCAACATAAAACTGCGTTACCGCCGAGCGAGCTTGCAACAACTGAGCAAAAGACATCTCGCCGATAAACGCCTCTAACAGCGGCGCGAAGTCCTCGGCGCTAAACTGCGTACTTCCCTCAACCCGATAACCACGCACCTCAATGGTTCCTTCAAGGCGATCGAGTTGCTCATCCGTCTCACCGTCGGGCCGGGGTTCTAAAAGCTCTTCCGGGGGAGGGAGTCGTTCCGGGAACTCCAAATCAGGAAACGGCTCTTCTGGAGACGGACGAACTTGGGCCAGGCGATCGCTGGCGGGATTGATCGTGTCCGTCCCCCGCTCAACGGCCCAGATGGGAGCCAACGGAACCATCAAAATGACTGTCGTACTGACAAGGAACAGTCCTGGAGAATAGCGGTGAACCTGATTGAGTTTGCCCATCCAACGAAAACAATATCTTGAAAGATATCAATAAACTTGTCATTCCCAAGTGACCCCGCGACGTGACCGGAGATCGAACACCAGTCTGGCATATCTTAATCGGTTTTCAACCAGAATGGCTCAATTGTCGTCGGGTTTCCCACCGTTTCCCTTTCTGGGTCGATCTCGCTTGATCCGGAGGAAACCACCCCCATGGCCATCTATCCCGAAGCCGATCGCCGGCCCAGACTCCTCAATGCACAAAACTTAACACCATTGGCCCCCAGTTCGTTCCCCCTTCGCACCCCGTTCGCACCCCGTTCCTGTACAATCTGGCCCGAGCGCTGATCCCCCTTTCGCGGAACCGAGGCCACCCTTCCCTGGCCCCTTAACCGTCCCCCCCAGGCCTCGCCTTAGAGCTTGAGATTAGAGCGTGATTGGGGAAATTGAGGGCTGTCTTGATTGTTACTTCTATCTGTGGGAAACTTTACTGCAAGCCTGTCAAGTCGCGTTCTCCTGGGTTTCGCTCACTCAACTGATAAAAAGTTTTGCTGACAGCTTGACGGCGAACGGTCCGGAAATATCGTAAGATTGTCCGGTGTGGCATTTCCTAGTGAGTGGTAAACCGCCAGAGATGGTGACCATAGGAGAATGCCGTCTTCTCATGTTCAGGGAGAGTTGCTGTCGTCAAATACGCAGCCTTTGTCCTGGTCAAACTGTTAAGAGTTCGTTTACAAAAAACGGGATAAAATCCCATCGAACTCACCGATAAATATCTTTTGGGAGAATAGAATTCGTGGAAAGTACCCTCGGGCTAGAAATTATTGAAGTCGTTGAGCAGGCGGCGATCGCCTCAGCTCATTGGATGGGAAAAGGTGAAAAAAACACCGCCGACCAAGTGGCTGTTGAAGCCATGCGTGAACGGATGAATAAAATCCACATGCGCGGTCGCATCGTCATCGGAGAAGGAGAGCGGGACGACGCTCCCATGCTCTACATTGGCGAAGAAGTGGGCATTTGTACCCAAGAAGATGCAAAACGAGTTTGTAACCCCGACGAACTGGTTGAAATCGACATCGCCGTTGATCCCTGCGAAGGAACCAACCTCGTCGCCTATGGACAAAACGGGTCCATGGCCGTATTGGCCATTTCCGAAAAAGGCGGTTTGTTCGCCGCACCCGACTTCTACATGAAAAAATTAGCCGCTCCCGCTGTGGCCAAAAATCATGTGGACATCCGCAAATCAGCCACGGAAAACCTACGCATCCTGGCCGACTGCATGGATCGCACCATCGAGGAATTGGTGGTCGTGGTCATGGATCGCCCCCGTCACAAAGACTTGGTTCAAGAAATCCGCCAGGCTGGCGCTCGTGTGCGTCTGATTAGTGATGGTGACGTGTCCGCCGCCATCTCCTGCGCCTTCGCCGGAACCAACATCCACGCGCTGATGGGAATTGGCGCCGCACCCGAAGGGGTGATTTCCGCCGCCGCCATGCGCTGTCTCGGAGGCCACTTCCAAGGACAACTCATCTATGACCCGGCTGTGGTGAAAACGGGCCTGATTGGTGAAAGCAAAGAAAGCAACCTCGAACGTCTCGCTAGCATGGGCATTGATGACCCCGATAAGGTCTATGATGCTCATGAACTCGCTTGTGGTGAAACGGTCCTGTTCGCCGCTTGTGGGATTACCCCCGGAACCCTGATGGAAGGGGTGCGCTTCTTCCACGGTGGCGCTCGGACTCAGTCTTTGGTCATTTCGAGCCAAAGCAAAACGGCTCGCTTCGTCGATACTGTTCACATGACCGACGCACCCCGCCGTCTGCAACTGAAATAGAACGCCAATTGAGCGCTATTTCGCTTCGTTAAAGAGGGGTTCCCCGGTTCGCGCGATCGCCTTCGCGTTATACTGAGCCATAGGGGAACTCCTCCGAACCGACTCCGACCCTGATAACAAACTCTTACCAAATCATTATGAATATCGCTGTTGTTGGGCTAAGCCACAAAACAACGCCAGTCGAAATTCGTGAAAAACTGAGTATCCCAGAACCGCAAATCGAGGCCGCGATCGCCCAGCTTTCGAGCTATCCCAATATTGAAGAAGTGGCTCTGCTGAGTACCTGTAACCGCCTCGAAATCTATTTCATTGCGAAAGACACCGAACCTGCGGTTCGAGAAGTAAGCCAGTTTCTAGCGGATCGTTCCCGGATCTATCTCCCCCAATTACGTCCCTATTTGTTTGTCCTGTTGCACCAGGACGCCGTCATGCACCTATTGCGCGTCAGTGCGGGACTCGAAAGTTTAGTCCTCGGGGAAGGACAAATCCTGGCGCAAGTCAAAACCACCCACAAACTCAGTCAGAAGTATAAAGGGGTGGGACGGGTGTTAAATCAGTTATTTAAACAGTCCATTAGTGCCGGAAAACGGGTTCGCACTGAAACCAGTATCGGCACTGGCGCCGTCTCCATTAGTTCGGCGGCGGTAGAGTTGGCCCAGATGAAAGTCCCCAACCTAGGAAGCCAACGCCTCTGTGTCATGGGGGCCGGGAAAATGTCCCGACTCCTGGTGCAACACGCGATCGCCAAAGGCGCGAACAGCCTAACCCTAGTGAATCGCTCCCAACATCGGGCCGAGGAATTGGCCGGAAAGTTCCCCGACGCCAATATTAACGTTCGTCCCTGGGATGAGATGTTAGCGGCGGTGGCTGACTCGGATATGGTGTTTACCGGAACCGGCGCCACCGAACCCATCCTCCATTGTGACAACTTGCGGGCCGTGGCTCATCCCGGCTTAATGCTGTTTGATATCGCTGTTCCCCGCAACGTTCACGCCAATGTCAGCGAGTTGGAGGAGGTTCAATGCTTCAACGTCGATGATCTCAAAGCGGTGGTGGCCCAAAACCAAGAAAGTCGCCGTCAAATGGCCATGGAAGCCGAAATGCTTCTCGAAGATGAGTTGGCCAGCTTTGAGTCTTGGTGGCGATCGCTCGAAACCGTCCCCACCATCAGCAGCCTGCGTCGCAAAGTTGAAACCATCCGCGAACAGGAACTCGAAAAAGCTTTATCTCGCTTAGGTGCTGAGTTTGCCGAGAAGCATCAAGAAGTGATTGAGGCCCTAACTCGCGGCATCGTCAACAAAATCCTCCATGATCCCATGGTACAACTGCGGGCTCAACAGGATATTGATGCTCGCCGTCGAGCCATGAAAACCCTGCATCTTTTGTTTGACTTAGAACTCGAAGAAGAGATTGCTCGTAGCTAACCGCCATTCCCGGCAAAAATGACCGTTTAGTGGCTAAACGAGACGTACCTGAGGTGCGTCTCGTTTTTTGTGTTTTGGGCAGCTTGAGCGCCACGTCAGAGCCAGCTTAGAGAGAGTTTGGCGTACCAACTCCAGAAAAAAAAACTTGACGCGATCGCCAACCTTCGCTAAATTTTCGGAAACTTTGCCGGATTTGGCGACAGACTTCAAGTTTTCATAACATAACCAATCGCTGGCGATCGTTGGATTCCCAATTTGATCCGCAATTTGATCCGCAATTTGATCCGCAATTTGATCCCCAAGCGGTAACGAAACCATCAAATTGGCGATCGCCAACCCCGTACCCTAAATCCTTAAACCCATCACTTCTCTCAAGATTGCATCCTATGAATTCATCGATCCCATCCTTTTCCACCGTCAACCGTCCCTATAAGATCTTCACCCGCCGCATCCTCCCCCTCTTACAATCCGTCTATGACGACGAGACGGCTCAATCGCTCCTCGATCGCATTTATGACCGCTTATCCCCCTTACTCTCCGACTCCCTCGACGAAGATTTAGGAAAATGGAGTCAAGATAACATTCTCCTGATTACCTACGGCGACAGCATCCGCCGCGAAGGAGAAAAACCCCTCGTCACCCTCGGTCGTTTTCTCCATGACTACCTCAAAGACACCATCACCGGCGTTCATATCCTCCCCTTTTGTCCCTACAGTTCCGACGATGGCTTTGCGGTGATTGACTATCGAGCCATCAACCCCGAACTCGGGACCTGGGACGATATTAAGGCGATCGCCAACGACTTTAACCTCATGGTGGATCTCGTCATCAACCACACCTCCAGTCAAAGTGAGTGGTTTCAGCAGTTCAAACAGGGACAAAAACCCGGTTGTGACTATTTCATCTGCGTCGATGCAGACACCGATGTCTCCCAAGTCGTCCGACCTCGCAACAGTCCCCTCTTAGTTCGTGTTGACACTCCCAGCGGCGACAAACATATCTGGGCCACCTTCAGCGAGGATCAAGTCGATCTCAATTTTGCCAATCCCGAGGTCTTACTCGAATTTGTCGATATCCTTCTCTATTACGTGCAAGCCGGGGCCAGTTATATTCGCCTCGATGCGATCGGCTATCTCTGGAAACAATTAGGAACCCCTTGCATTCATTTACCGCAAACTCATGCCTTAATTAAAGTCTTGCGAGAAATCCTGCAAACCCTCAATCCCCAGGTGGCGTTAATTACCGAAACCAATGTTCCCAATCGGGAAAACCTGAGCTATTTCGGCAACCGCAACGAAGCTCACATGATCTATAACTTTAGCCTGCCACCGTTATTGCTCAACGCCTTATTACAGGGCAAATCAGAGCATTTACGCACCTGGATGATGAGTATGCCTCCCGCACCTCTCGGCTGTGCTTATTTTAACTTCACCGCCTCCCATGATGGCATTGGCCTACGGCCAACGGAAGGACTCCTCACCGATGAAGAATATGAGCAACTCATTGCCACCATGAAACGCTTTGGCGGTGAAATTAGTATGCGACAACAAGCCGATGGGTCTGAGAGTCCCTATGAGATTAATATCTCTTTGTTTGAAGCCTTAAAAGGAACCGTGAAGGGGGAAGATGAATGGCAAATTCAACGCTTTCTCTGTTCCCAGACGATTATGATGTCCTTGGAGGGGATTCCGGCTTTTTATATTCATAGTTTGTTAGCCACGGGGAACGATCGCGAGAAAATGGCTCAAACGGGACGCAAGCGTTCTATCAATCGTCACCAATGGGATGAGGCAGAGTTAATGACCTATCTCGATGATCCTCACTCACCGCAAGCTCAGGTCTTACAAGAACTGAGCCGTTTAATTCGCATTCGTCGCAAACAACCGGCGTTTCACCCCAATGCCACTCAATATACGTTGCATTTGAAGAAGTCGTTATTTGGCTTTTGGCGGCAAAGTATCAATCGCGATCAGAGTATTTTCTCGATTCACAATTTGAGCGATCGCCCCAAAAAGTTACCGTTAACGGAGTTGAATTTGGTCTGTACTGATCCGTGGTGTGATTTGATTAGTGGCCAGGAAATCACGGATATTTATCAGGATTTACATTTGCAACCCTATCAATCGATGTGGATCACTAATGTCGCTATGAATGTAGCGATGAACCAGTAACCATCTCCCTTTCCCTCGTGTTTCCCTCGTGTCATGGCTGAAGCCGTGACACGCACTCTCGGCGGCTCTGCCGCCTGGGAGGGAGGCAGAGCCTCCCGTTGGGCATTCCTTGGCAGAGCCAAGGAACGAGAAAGAGACGGGGGAGACGAGGGAGACGAGGGAGATTAGATCTCAATCTCGTGTTCTACCATGTAATTGAGCAGCCAGTTCGCCATCGTAGCTCGCCGAGTTTCTAGGGGTGAAAACTCACCAATTTTATAGCCTTTAAATCCTAACTTTTCCTTGAGAAGTTGTTTATTGGGCTTGGGAATTGAACGAGTGAGTTTCACATTGGGAGGACGATGTTCAATAAAATCTGGGGGTTCAGGATAGGTCTCTCGCCAGTCTTCAGCAACTTGCTCGGTCTTCCACTGTTGCTGCTGTGGATCATAGCGATAGCCTAAATAATGCCAAACTAGGCGGTTAACCGTCTCATTGTCCAACTCTTTATTGAGGATCGCCCAGATGGTTTCGCGGTTTAGGGGAGGAAGTTCAGTCATGATGGTTTAAGCGAAGATGCCGTGATGTGTATCGGGTGAGCGGTCAATTGCCCACCCAACTTATCGTTAAACCTTAAATCTTAACGATTAACTGTTGTAGCGTGAAGTGGGCGATCGCCAAACTCAGACGAGCTTGGTCCAAACTTGACAGTTGCTCCCAAGGGTGGCCCACGGAATAATCCGGCGTTTCACCGTCTATCCCAGTCGCGAAGGGGCCAGCTAACCCCTGTAACTCTTCCATCGTCGAGTGAGGAAGCAGTGGCTGAACACAAGCGATCAGCTGATCGAGGCGGGAGAGATCTCGGCTGCTGATTTGCTTCGCCAGTCCGCAGATGCGCTTGAGGAGAGGGGCCGGGACTTGAGTACCAAAGCGTTCACACAGTTGTGCGTAAATCATACAACTGTCGAGTTGAGCAAAAAAAACCGGCGAGCGATCGCCTAAATTCAAATCATCAACCTTGAGGGGATCGCGAAACGCCGGAGTTTCATCGAGATCTTCACATTCACCGGGATTCCAGGGATAGGTGACATCCTCCCCAAATAACACCGTTTCGAGTAGATCGAATTCAGCTTGAGTTTGCGAGGATGATTCCATAGATGAACGGGACGATAAAATCATGACAGTACGGGGCAATAGAGGACGCGCAGATCTAGCAGTTGAGCGTTGACCGCCGAGCGTTGACCGTTGACCGTTGAGCGTTGAGCGTTGACCGTTGACAGTTGACCGTTGGCTATGAGACAACGGCATTATATGTTTTCACGATTGTTTTCACGATTGTTTTCACGATTGTCTTCACGATTAACGGCAGGTTCGAGGGAGCAACGGCTCGACCGGCCAGGCGAAAATCATGGATTCCCAAGAGACATAACCGGTCATCGACCAGTTTCATGACTGTCTCAACTGCTGACTCCCTCAACTACAGCATGACCCAAGGGGGTTCCGCAACTGTGGGCGAGAATTCCCGTTCAATCGAGAAAACCCAACGACAAACCCCAATGAAGATCAACCTGGGCGATTAACCAGAATCATGAAACGGATGCAGCCCCTTGTCCTGGACAGCCAACTCACCCCTGAGACGGACGATACCTTGCACCAGTTGGCCTGGGCGATCGAGTCTGGCCAGGGGCAATTTGAGCCGATTTTTGCCCGCTGTGACTCCCTCTCACGGCGCGATCGCCTCATCCAACACCTGCATCAGATCACCTCCGTTCCCCTGCAAGAGATCGTTCTTCCCCCCAATAGCGACCATCCCTACTCCATCATGTCCCAGCAACTGGTCATCGACCCCCCCCAAGCCCTGATGATCCTGGGTCTCGATCGCCTACAGCAACCCCTCATCGTCCTCGAATCCCTGAACCAAATGCGGGAAATGTTTCGCCAGCGTTTTCCCTGTCCCGTCATTTTTTGGCTCAACGGAACACTACAAAAACAACTGATTCGCCACGCACAAGACTTTGAAAGTTGGGGCATCGCCCTAGATCTTGACCCCTCAACTTAGCCCTATCCCAGCCAAGACGATCCGAGAGCTGATTTTTACCCCTCTTAAACCTTAAAAGAATCTAAAAAAATAGCCCCAAGTGACCTAAATCAGCAGTGATTCTCGATTCTGCATCCTAGCGAACCATCGCGATCGCAATTCTATGAAAAACTTGAAATCAGTCCTTTGAATGATGAGTGGTCAATCTAATCGCGTTACCATAGACATCAAAAGCTCAATAGGCTCGCTATGACATCGAAACTTTTTGCCCTATTACTGGCCCTAACCGTTCCCTTATCCCTGGTTGGCTGTGCCGGGGAGGACACAACCACCGAAGAAACAACCCCTTCAGAGGCTGTGGAGACACCAGGGGAAAGTCCCACCGCTCAAACTCCCCCCACATCAGGGAACCCACCCAACCCGCCAAATAGCGCCCCCCCTCCCGATAACGTCGAGGACTGGTTCACCTACGAACCGCCCGATGGACGCTATCAAATCAAATTTCCCCGACAACCCCTTGAACAAAACGAAACGGCCATCACCGAAAATAATCAGGAAATCGAATTCTACATGGCAATTTACGAAGACGGGAGCCAAGGGCGAGCCTATATGAGCGGTGCTAACAAAATTCCCATCCCCGAAGGGGCCAGCTTTGACGTCGAACAAGGCCTCGATGGTGGGCGAGATAACGCCGCCGATGGCACCAACTCTGAAGTTGAAAGCGAAGAAAGTATTAACGTTGAGGGACTTCCCGCGCGCTCTATTATCATGCGCAATTCCCAGGGAATTCGCTTTAAACTGATGATGATCGCCGATACTGAAGAGGCCGTTCTCTATCAACTGTTAGTCGGCGCACAAGACGGTAATATCGACTTTCCCGAAGCCGAAACATTTTTCGACTCCTTTAAGATTACTCGGTCTTAACATTAAGCCGAGGTTTTAACAAGTTGGCCACCTCAAAACAGTGACTCAATCTCGAGTGACTTGAGTCAAATCAATTAATTCAATTGATTTGACCCAAAATTCCCCGCTTGACAAGGACTCTCAAGCATCGGGGACCATCTCAGCCCAACCTATCAGCTTGAATCAGGTTGAATCAGCGAGTCTGTGATCCCATCTCAGCTTGAGTCACTGTCGAGGCCCTACTGTTTATTTTGTTGCTCACTAAGGAAATGCCAATCATGACTGAGCTTGTCACGAACCTCGAACAACTCGAAGCCCATATCGCCAACGTCAAAGCCGCCCAAGAGGCCTATGCCAGCTTCAGCCAGGAGCAAGTTGATGTCATTTTCAAAAAAGCTGCCCTAGCTGCCAATGCGGCCCGCATTCCCTTAGCGAAGCTCGCCGTCGAAGAAACCGGCATGGGTGTCACCGAGGACAAAGTGATCAAAAACCACTTTGCCTCAGAAATTATCTACAACAAGTATAAAGCCGAGAAAACCTGCGGCATTATCGAAGAAGATAAATCCTTTGGCATTCAACGCATTGCCGAACCCGTTGGCATTTTAGCTGGGATTGTCCCGACGACAAATCCCACCTCAACGGCCATCTTCAAAGCCCTAATTACCCTAAAAACCCGTAACGCGATCATCTTTTCGCCTCACCCTCGGGCCAAACGCTGTACCATCGAAGCCGCCAAAATCGTCCGGGATGCCGCCGTCGCCGCCGGCGCACCGGAAAACATCATTGGCTGGATTGACGAGCCAACCGTGCCTCTCTCCCAAGCGCTCATGCAGCACCAGGATGTCAAACTGATCCTGGCCACCGGCGGCCCCGGAATGGTGAAAGCGGCCTATTCTTCGGGTAATCCCTCCCTCGGGGTCGGTGCCGGCAATACCCCCGCCCTGATCGACTCCAGCGCTCACATCAAAATGGCTGTGTCGTCGATTTTGCTCAGTAAAACCTTCGACAATGGCATGATTTGCGCCAGTGAGCAGTCCGTTGTCGTTCTCGATGATGTCTATGACGAGGTGCGTCAAGAATTTATCGATCGCGGCGCCTATCTCGTCAGCCCCGAGGAAGGCGATCGCCTCGGCAAACTCCTCATCAACAACGGACGACTCAACGCCAACATTGTCGGCCAATCCGTCGAAACCATCGCCGAGTTAGCCGACATCACCATTCCCGAGAACACCCGCGTTCTCATCAGCGAAGTCAGTGACATCAGCACCGACGAACCCTTCGCCTACGAAAAACTCTCCCCAGTCCTGGCCATGTATCGCGCCAGCGACTTTGACGAAGCCGTCGATAAAGCCGAGGCCCTCGTCGAATTTGGCGGACGGGGACATACCGCCGTTCTCTATATCAAACCCTCGGAATTTGACCATATCAAACAATTCGAGGACAAAATGCAGACGGCGCGGGTCCTCATCAACACTCCCTCCTCCCAAGGGGCGATCGGCGACCTCTATAACTTCCGCCTCGATCCCTCCCTCACCCTCGGCTGCGGCACCTGGGGGGGCAACTCCATCAGTGAAAACGTCGAACCCCATCACCTGCTCAACGTCAAAACCGTGGCCGAACGGCGGGAGAATATGTTGTGGTTCCGGATTCCCCCCAAAGTCTATTTCAAATATGGCTCTCTACCCGTAGCCCTGCGGGAACTCGCCGGCAAACAACGGGCCTTGATTGTCACCGACAAACCCCTCTACGACCTGGGGATGACGGCTTCGGTTGAAACGGTCTTAGAGGACATTGGCCTGAAATACACCGTGTTCTCAGAGGTTGAACCCGATCCCTCCCTCGAAACCGTCAATCGGGGCTTAGCCATGATGAACAACTTTCAACCCGATGTCATCATTGCCCTCGGCGGTGGGTCGCCGATGGATGCCGCTAAAATCATGTGGTTGATGTATGAGCATCCTGAAATCGAGTTTGAAGGCTTATCCATGCGCTTTATGGATATCCGCAAACGGGTCTATGATTTGCCCGAATTGGGCGAGAAAGCCATCTTAGTGGCGATTCCCACCACCTCAGGAACCGGCTCGGAAGTGACCCCCTTCGCTGTGGTGACCGATCGCCGCAACGATATCAAGTATCCCCTCGCCGACTACGCCCTCACCCCCACGATGGCGATCGTCGATCCCGAGTTGGTGTTGAATATGCCCAAAAGCCTCACCGCGTTCGGCGGCGTGGATGCCCTAACCCATGCCCTCGAAGCCTATGTGTCGGTGTTGGCCTCAGAATACACCAACGGCTTAGCCTTAGAGGCGATTCGGCTGATCTTTAAGTATCTCCCCGACTCCTACCACCAAGGGGCCGCCAATCCCAAGGCGCGGGAGAAAATGCACTACGCCGCCACCATGGCAGGGATGGCCTTTGCCAACGGCTTCCTAGGCATTTGTCACTCCATCGCCCACCAACTCGGGGCCACGTTCGGGATCCCCCACGGTTTGGCCAATGCGGTGATGATTTCTCATATCATTCGCTACAACGCCACCAATGCGCCCTTTAAACAGGCCACGTTCTCCCAGTACAAGTATCCCAATGCGAAATGGCGCTATGCTCGCATTGCCGATCATCTGCAACTCGGCGGTGAGACGGAAGATGAGAAAATTGTGCGTCTGATTCAGGCGGTGGAACGTCTCAAACAAGAGGTGGGCATTCCCAGCGCCATGAAAGACCTGATTCAACTCGATGAAGCTCAGTTTAAGGTTCAAGTGGATCAAGTGGCCGATCACGCCTTTGATGACCAATGTACGGTCTCGAATCCTCGCTATCCCTTGATTACTGACCTCAAGCAGCTAATCTTCGATGCCTATTATGGCAATTTGGATCTCTCGTCTCTTAATGGCGGTCAAGCGACGGAACTCGATGGGGTTCCTGATGTTCCGGCGGAACCGGAAACGGAACCGGAAGTGGTCATGCAGTAGCCGAGCAGGTTACATCGGCCGATAGACATCTATAGACAGATGAAGTAGTACGCTATCTAAACGCAAAACCCAGGCAATACTTGTATTGCCTGGGTTTTTGTTGTCTATATTCAAGTGTCCAATGTTGGCGGATTATAAATCGTCCCGGCTCACAGGTTGGGGAACTTCTAATCCTTCACCGCCGAGGAGTTCGAGGGGTTCTCCCTCAACCGAGAGCCAAACCTCGGCATCAGGATCGAGACTGGTCGCCGTGTACACCACTTGATCGAGCCGGCCGATCATGGACGCGGAGCCACCCCCACGGGTAAATTCCGCCGAGAGATCCACCCGAACGCCGCTGTCGGTGATTTCTAAGTTTCTCAGTTGCGTCTCAGGGGGAATGGCGGTTAAGGCCGGGGAAGACTCGGAGCTGGCCAGCAGTTGGCGGAAGGCTTCCGTTAACATCAGCTCAGGGTCATTGCTGCTGAGGACATTGTTGGTATCATCTACGGTAATCGGCATCGCCAACAGTTCAAAGTCAGTGCCAGTATCCTGAAGCAGATAGATTTCTGGGATGGTCGTTTGGGCAACATTGCCCCCGTTGGCGGGTTCTGAGATGTCTGAGGGAGGATCGGGGATCTCCTCAACGCCACTTCGCTGAAGAACGGTAACGGTGGCGCCGCCGAGGACCAGAACAATAGCCAGTCCGGCCAGGAGACCAAGGGAACGGTTTTTTTGAGCTGAGTCTTTCATAAAACGTTGATACGGAGTCAGGGTTGTCGGTTGTCGGGGTCTTGACGGGTTTGCTCCTGTTTTACACTACATAAGGCTAAGGGGCTTTTCCAGATTAGCCCGAGTGGTTTGAGCGCCATGGGGAAGTTCCCTAGGGGCCACCCAGGAGGGCTAAAATTTCGCTAGCGGCGCGATCGCAGACCCCCACCTCACCAATCTGTTGTCGCATCTGAGCATACTGGTGCTGCATGGTGTCTCGCCGCTGATGGTCAAACAGGAGACTTAAGGCTTCTTGGACAATGTTGTCCGACGTGACCGCCTCTTGCATCAGTTCAGGGATAATCGCCGTCATGGTGACTAAGTTGGGAGGCGACATGAACTCGATTTTAAAGTCCAAAACGCGACGCGCAAAGCCAGCGGTGAGGGGATGAACGGCATAGACGGCAATCTGTGGCACGTTGAGCAGGGCCAGTTCCAGGTTAACGGTCCCCGACTTACTAATGGCTAAATCAGCGGCTGCTAGACGCTCTAGGCGGCGATCGCCGGTAATGTCGGCTCGCAGTCCCGCCGCATTGAGGGCCTGTTGTAAGGCCTCCCGGTAGATGTCTAGGGATAGAGGAATCCAAAACTGAGCTTGGGGCAATTTGTCCTGAAGCTCTCGGGCCGCCGCAAAGATGGGAGGAACCAGATATTTGAGTTCTTGGTGACGCGAGGCCGGTAACAGGGCAATCACGATGTCGTCATCGGCGAGGTTTAAGGACTCGCGGGCGCTGTGGCGGTCGGGAGCTTGGGCCAGGCGATCGACCAGAGGATGGCCCACCCAAGTCACATTAGCCCCGCGCTCGCGAAAATAGCGGGCTTCTTCGGGGAAAATGGCCAAGAGACGATCGCACAGAGACACCAAACGCAAGGCATCGCGATCGCTCGGCGACCAAACCCAGGTCTGAGGGGCAATATAGTAGACGATGGGAACCTGGGGAAACTCCCGTTTAATGGCATTGCCCAAGCCCAGATTGGGTCCCATATAATCAATCAGAACCACCAAATCCGGAGGGTGCGATCGCAACGCCTTGAGGGCTTGTCGTTGCACCCATAGCGTCGGTAGTAGAAACGGTAGAGACTCCAACAGGCCCACCGAGCCAATCCCACTGGTTTGAGCCAGCAGCGTCGCACCCGCCGCCGCCATGCGATCGCCCCCCAAGGCCACAATCTCCAACGGCGTTCCCTGCTGACGGCTGACCCGATAAAGGGCCTCAACCAACAAGGCCCCCTGTAAATCCCCCGAGACTTCCCCAGTACTGACAAAAATGCGCTGACTCACGAGGACTCACCCCGATGGCGACGCTGGCCACTAATGGGGCCTCGTCGTCCCGGTTGACGGGAAGCCTGTAAGAAATGCTGCAAATGCTGCACCTGGGGAGTTTCGGGTAATAACTCCAGGCGATCGAGAGCGCTCTCCAAGGTCAAGTCCGAGCGATAGAGGAGGCGAAAGGCCTTTTTCAAGGCCTGAAACGCCTGTCCCTCATCGACATCCATCAACCCCGCTCGTTGTAAGCCCACCTGATTCAACGCTCGCACCCGGCTAGGATTGCCTTCAACGAGCATATAGGGAGGAACATCACGGTCAATCCGGCTCATACCGCCTACCATCGATAACTCGCCGATATGGACAAACTGATGAACCCCCACCACCCCGCCAATGCGAGCATTCGACTCAACACACACATGACCCGCTAACTCCACCGCATTGGTAATCACCACCCCATTGCCAATCGTGCAGTTGTGGGCCACATGAACATAGGCCATCAACAAATTATTATCGCCAATGCGGGTCATTTCCCCCCCCTGAGTGGCGCGGTTAATGGTCACATATTCCCGAATCCGGTTATCATTGCCGATTGATACCCCACTGACCGCCCCCTCATATTTAAGATCTTGGGGTTCTAAGCCAATCGCAGCGCCGGGAAAAATATGATTGCGCTCACCAATCGCCGTTGCCCCATCAATGACCACATGGGCTTCAATGGTGGTATCTCGTCCGACCGTGACCTGTTGGCCAATAACGGCATAGGCCCCAACACGAACACTCGGGTGAAGTTGGGCCTGGGGATGAATGACAGCAGTTGGATGAATCATGTCTTGAGTTGATCGGTTGGCGAGCGGAAACTGCCGCCTCAAGGGGTTGGCGGTTATCCCTGTTCCGCATCCAGTGGCGCGGTTGTATCCGTGTGGGAGCATCCGTGAGTTGACCCTTATTCGTCCACTATCCGTTATTCCACCATCAGAGAAAACATCAGTTCCCCTTCACTCACCAACTGTCCATCCACTTCAGCGCGACCATACATTTTCCCGAAGCGCCGGCGTTTCGTCCAGAGGAGGTCAACGGTCATCACCAGTTGATCTCCAGGGACCACAGGCCGACGGAAGCGGACATTATCAATCCCCGCGAAGGTGAATAAGCCTTCCTCCATTTCGTGCATTTGGGTTAAGACTACCCCGCCCACTTGAGCCATAGCCTCAACAATCAAGACTCCGGGCATAATCGGTTTTCCGGGGAAATGGCCCTGAAAATGGGGTTCATTCACGGTGACATTTTTGATGCCCACGGCCCGTTTTTGCGGGATATATTCAATAATGCGATCGACCAAAGCGAAGGGGTAACGGTGGGGCAAGAGACGATGAATCTCGTCAACACTCAGCATGGTGGCTGGGGTTGAGACCGGTTCCGTTTCCGTCTGTTGGGCGTTGTTCGTGTTGGCGTCAATAAGTGTGGACATAATTGGCTTCAAGTACTGCGGCTAACGAAGATCCGGCTCGGCGCTGCCTGCGGCTTGCCCTCGGGATCCCCTAAAACTGGCTTATGCGTACCCGCGCGATCGCAGGCATTGAGCTAAGCGAACATGCAGGCGATGGCTCGCTTTATAAGCAAGAATATGAGCCACTGGAATCGGACCCAGTAAGCTCAGATCTCCTACTAAGTCTAAGATTTTATGACGCACTGGTTCATTTGCAAATCGCAAGGGAGGATTGAGCCAATGGTCACCGTCACAAACGAGAGCATTGTCTAAACATCCACCCCGAATGAGTCCCCGGCTCCGTAAAGATTCTACCTCATGGGCTAGTCCAAAGGTACGAGCTGGGGCAATCTCCTGGGCAAAGTCCTCCCTCACCGGAGTCCAGGTGTGCCATTGTTGACCGATCGCGGCGGCGGCGAAGTCAATGCCATAACTCAAGCGCAGCTGAGGCGCCGGCAGGGCGGCCACAAAGGCCTCTCCGTCCTGAATCCAAATCGGTTCAGGGAGGGGAGTCGGAACCGCCTCGCGGCAATAACAGGGAGTGACCCCGACGGCATCGATCGCCTCAATCCAATCTCGGGCAGAACCATCGAGAATTGGCACTTCGGGACCGTCGAGGTCAATCAGGACATCGCTAATGCCTCGGGCCGCTAAGGCGGCCAGTAAATGCTCAACGGTTTGGGCGCTGACCTCTCCTTGAGCCAGTTGGGTACAGAGGGGACTCGGCTGCACGACCTCGGGGGAGAGCGTCAGGGGGGCGCTTCCGGGGAGATCCCGTCGTTGCAGGAGCCGTCCCTGGCCTGGGGAGAGGGGATGTAGTTGTACGTTGGTCGCTTGGCCTGAATGGAGGCCAATGCCATGACACCGGAGCGATCGCCGCAGGGTGCGTCCCCCCTGAGTTAAGTCACAGGGGGAGGAGATGGGGGTCGAGGAAGACACAGACATGAGACGAGAGCCGTTGAAAGGGGATGAACACTCAGGAGTGACTTAGAGTGACCTAGAATCGCTGACCAATGCCGAAGTGAAAGCGGTTGTCCCCCTCGTCGTTGATGGCAAAATCGACCCGAATCGGGCCAATGGGGGATTGGATGCGTAGACCCAAGCCATAGCCTAAGCCGTTTCCGGGTTTATCTCGAACGTCAGCCGGGTTTCCGGGGACATCTCCAGCCGTGCCCAGGTCAGTTCCCACATCTAGGAAGGCCACGCCGCCGACAATGGAGAAGATGGGGAAGCGATATTCAGCGGTGGCTTGCAGGAAGGAGCGACCGGCCCCGAGAGCGCCTTCAGCGTACCCCCGCACTGAGTTCACACCCCCGAGGACAAAGGCTTCATAGGGGGGCATATCCCCGATGATGGTTCCGCCTTGCACGTTAAAGGCTAGGGCCTGGGAGCCTTCGAGATCCAGGAAATTCACCGGTAGATAGTAGCTATAGCTGCCCCGTAGTCGGTTAAAGGAGACGTTGTCATCGAAGGGGAGGACTTGTTCGGTACTGAAACTGACCCGATCGCCCCGTGTGGGGTCGAGGAGGTTGTTACGGCGATCGCGAGCTAACCCTAAGCGCACGCTGGCCATAAAGTCGGTACCATCTTCGTTGGCTGAGAGCAAGTTACCCAGCTCATCGCGGGGAGTGCGATCGCCGTCGGAGTCGCGAATGGTCACTTCTTGCACTTGCAAGCCTAACGAGGCGGTCCAAGCTTGTCGGTTATCAAAGACATCTCGGGTGAGGGGACGGGTAAAGGTCACGCCGCCACCGAGACGGTCGATGCGGGGGCGATCGCCATTGGGTAATTCTACTTCTGGCTGATCCTCACCGCTGTCAAACACCAAGGAAATTGAGCGCCGCCGGAATAGATTGACGTTATAAGCGGTTCGGAAGGGGTCGCCCCCAATCCACGGATCGGTAAAATTGACATCAAAGAATAACCCTCGGGTTCCCAGTTGCACTTCGGCGCCGAGGGTTTGGTTATTACCGCCAAAGTTCTGTTCTTGATAACTAGCGGTTCCAAAGAACCCCCCGACGGAACTGAAGCCACCCCCAGCGGCCACAGAGCCAAAACTGCCCTCAATCGCATTAACCACCACCACGGCTTGACGAGGATTCTCTCCCGGTTCCACCGAGAGGTTGATGTCGTCAAATAGCCCTAAGCTAAAAACTCGCTGTAAATCATTTTGGATGCGATCGCGGTTGAAGACATCTCCTGGCTGCGATCGCATTTCTCGGGTGACGATAAAGGGTCGGGTGCGTCCATCAATGGCTTGTCCCTCTTCATCGACCGCCTGACCGTCTTCACTGAGAAAACGAATTTCAATATCTTCTATGACCCCCTCGGCCACATCCAGCGTCACCACCCCATCGGGAGAGACGGGGGGAGGGGTCACGGGACCGCTTTCGGGGAGCGGCGGCGGGTCTAGCACTTGGGCCAGAACATAGCCATTGGTCTGATACCAACGATTCACCGCTTCGACCCCGTCCTGGAAGTCACGCAAATTGAGAATCGTCCCATACTGCTCGCCGAAAATGTCATCAACGCGCTCTTGGCTGAGAACTTGGTTATTCTCCACCGCAACTCGGTTCAGGGTGGGGTTCGGTAAAACCTCGAAAATAATTCGCACCCCTAAAGGGGTTTCTTCGGCCAGGGGTTCAACCCGGCCAAAAAACCCGGTTGCATAGATAGCATTCACGTCGTCTTGCAGTTGGCGACTGGTGGTCGTCCGTCCCGGTTGGGTGCGGATGCTGTCATAGACCTCATTTTGCAGATCTAAGTCCAGGGGTCGTCCATCGGTTTGTCGCACTAACACTTCTGAGACGAGGACCTGAGGTTGTTCAGATGTCTCTTGAGCCAGCCGTGGTGAATCCTCGGGCGTCGGCTGGGGTGTTGCTGTCTGAAATCGTTCCGGTATCTCAGGAATCTCGACGGTTGCTGCTGTCTCGTCTGCTGTCTCGTCTGCTGTCTCGTCTGCTGTCTCGTCTATTGTTTCAGGGGCGAGATGATCTAACTCCGGTACGTCGAGGGTTTCCGGGGCTGAGGCGACGGACCAGGTATCGAGATCCAGGTCAGCCAAATTCATCTCAGCTACAGACGCTGACTCCTCTAATCGACTCGTCACGCTTAACTCCTGAGGGACTTGCACCTGAGGGACTTGCGCCTGAGGGACTTGCACCTGAGGGAATGCCTCGTCTGAGGC
>SIHH01000003.1:51075-57180 GCA_004299065.1 Phormidium sp. SL48-SHIP
CCTGAGGGACTTGCGCCTGAGGGACTTGCACCTGAGGGAATGCCTCGTCTGAGGCGATCGCCGCCGGCGGCGGATTCGACGAAATTTCCTTTAGCTTCAAGGACCCTGGAGGCGTCGACTCCAGAGATTTTTGCATCGGTTGGCTGTCCATCGCCAGCCCCGCTTCCCCCAGGCTCAGAGCCATAGCCACTGATAACAGCGTTAGAGAAGACCATTTAGAATTGTCCACAGTCACGTTTCAACCTCCACACACCAAATAACGCATCGTTCACCCTCGCCATCGTCCGATACCCAGATAGATGGCAGCCAAGTTGAGACCGTTTTTAGACAGTTTATTGAAGACAAATTATAATCAGAAAACCTTTATTTTACAGGCTTTTCTACAACTAATTTTGTCTTGTTTTATCTGTCTTTGTTGGGTCTCATTTCCGGTCATACCTGATCGAGGATGCGTGTTAAAACTTGTTCGTAAGCATCTTCAACATGGCCGAGATCTTGCCGAAAACGATCTTTATCCAAGACACGCCGTTCAGTATCTTCTTCAAGACGATCCCAAAGGCGACAGGTATCGGGACTGATCTCATCGGCTAAGACGAGAGTGCCATCGGCAAGTTTGCCAAACTCTAGTTTGAAATCGACGAGCGTAATTTGACAACGGGTGAGGACAGTTTGCAGATGTGCATTAATGGTGAGGGCCATCTCTCGTAGTTGCTCAATCTCCTCAGGACTCGCTAGATTCAATAGACGTAGGCGATCGTTCGTCAGTAGAGGATCGCCTAGCTCATCATTTTTATAGAAAAACTCCACCAGAGGCGGGGTAATAGGCGTTCCCAGGCTCAAGCCAGTTTGCCGACAGAGGCTTCCGGCGGCTCGGTTGCGCACTACCACTTCCAAGGGAATAATTTGCACGCGCTTGACGCGCATTTGGGTTGGCTGCGGGGTATCAATCCAATGGGTGGGAACCCCCAAGGCTTCGAGTTGTTGAAACAGCCGGGTTGAGATTGTACAGTTGATTTCTCCTTTACGGGCGATCTGCCCTCGTTTGGCGGCATTGAACGCCGTGGCGTCATCTTTAAATTCAGACAGGAGAATTTCAGGATCGTCTGTACTGTAGAGAATTTTGGCTTTACCTTCGTAAAGTTTGCGCGGTTGGGACATTCAAGTAACCTATGGCTGAACGATGGCTGAACGATGGCTGAATGAGTCGTTGACCGTTTGATTTTACACCGTCTCGTCATTTTGGCGCGTCATCCTGGGATGAGCCAATGGGCAACTCGACGAGGAACTCGGTTCCGGTTTCCCAGTCACTGTTCAGGTTTTGGGGATCTTGGGAAACGACGCGAATCCGGCCGTGGTGGGTTTGAATAATTTGGTAGCAAATGGATAACCCCAGGCCCGTACCGGTGCCGACGGGTTTGGTGGTAAAGAAGGGGTCGAAGATTTTAGCTTGCAGGCTCGGTTCAATGCCGCGTCCGTTGTCGCGAATGGCCACGAGAATGCGATCGCCCTTGAGGACTTTGGTACGAACGACGATTTGCGGTTTAGACTCATCACGACTTCCATCTCGCAGGCCCGGATCGAGAACGGCATCGATCGCATTGCAGAGTAAGTTCATCCAGACTTGATTGAGTTGAGCCGGATAGCCATAAATTTTAGGTAAGGGTTCATACTGTTTAATCAGGTCAATTTTACCCTGAATGCGATGATTGAGAATGGCTAAGGCGCTTTCAATTCCTTCTTGAACGTTAGCCTGTTTAAACTGGGCTTCATCAAGGCGGGAAAAGTTGCGTAGAGATAAGACCAGTTTGAGGATTCGTTCTGCCCCTAATTTCATGGAATCGACAATTTTGGGCAAATCGGCGGTAATAAAATCCAAGTCAACGGCTTCAATTTCGGCGGCGATTTTAGGCGGTGTTTCGGGGATTTCTTCTTGATACATCCTCATCAACTCTAGTAAGTCTCGCACATAGTTATCGGTGTAGGCGAGGTTCCCGTAAATGAAATTAATGGGGTTATTAATTTCATGCGCCATGCCGGCCACCATCTGCCCGAGGGCATACATTTTCTCGGATTGGACTAACTGACTTTCTGCCCGTTGTCGTTCTCGTAGGGCTTCTTCGAGTTCTTGGGTTTTTTCTAACAGTCGAGCTTCACTGCGTTGTAGGGCTTCTTCCGAGCGTTTGCGATCGCTGACATCGACCCCCACCACCACGGTGGCTCGTCCTTGGTCATATTTCTGAGCGGCTGTAATGTAATAGCGAGGTTGTCCTCGAACATTCGCTTCAACTAACTGGGTGTGATAATCAACGTTTCCTGCCAAAAAGTCCTTGACAAAATCAACAAATTCAGGGCTATTTTTTAAAAATCCTAATTCCTTGCCCACAAAAGCATCCGGGGGCATATTATAACTCGCTGCGAGGTGACGATTAACCCCGAGATAATGCCCATCCTGACTAATCCAAGACACTAAGCCGGGTACAGCATCGAGAACCGCCCGCAGTTGGTCTTTAGCCCGTTGAACTTCCCGGGCGATGGAGGCTCGTTCCGATAGATAGCGAAAGACGGTACAGTGATAGGCGCTCTCGTCAGCAACCAGATAACTGGTGGTCACTTCGACCTCAATCGAGTCTTGATTGGCGCAGCGATAGACGGCTTCATGTTCTAAGACTTCTTGTTGACGTAGGCGATCGAGATAGTGGGGCCAATCCTCTTGACTCAGGGCGCAATCAATCCGCCAGAGTTGGCCTTGAAGAAGTTGAGGGCGATCGTAGCCTAGCAAACGACAGGCCGCATCATTGGCATAGAAGATATCCCCATTGAGATCACTCAGCAGCACCGCATCGGCCATGCGATCGAGAGATAACTGAGCCAGTTGTCCAAGATTGGGCATTTTTGCCGGGTTTAAGGGGCCAGCCGCCATAGTTACCTCCACTCACTCAGGTCGAGAAGGATGCGATCGGGGATCGCGTCGATGCAGATTTGGGGTGGGAACAAGTGAGACACAAAGAAACAGATTGCAGTAATAGATTGCCGTCGAAATGGCTAGTTTAGCAAGGGTAACAGCAGGGTGACAAAGTAATAGACCAGGGGCGCGGTAAAAATATAGCTGTCGGTGCGATCGAGAATTCCCCCATGACCGGGGATGAGTTGTCCAGAATCTTTGACCCCAGCATCGCGTTTCATCATCGATTCGGTTAAGTCGCCCATCAAGCTCCCTAAGCCAATTATTAGCCCGATCGCGGCTCCCGTCCAGAGCCAATAGTGCCAACTCAGAAGCTGCGCCCCCAAAATGCCTACAGCGGTACTCCCTCCAATGCCAAAAACGGCTCCTTCAACGGTTTTTTTGGGACTCACCGCCGATAAACGAGTGCGACCGAAGGTTTTACCAAAAAAATAGGCGCCAATATCTGCGGCCCAGATGCAAAGAAAGGCCAACACTGTAATACAAAACCCTTGTGACAACCAAGGAGCGGGGGTCGTCGCCGTCCAAGGGCTAACGCTCCAGCCTAACCCCCACAGAGGCGCACCACTGGCAATGGTAACGCCTGTATCTGGTAGAGGAATGGCCGCCTGGGGAAAGGCCAGTTCACTGAGTTCGAGACGGATGCGAATCCAATAACTCGGCAAGAGTCCCCCATAGAACAGGCCTAAAATCGAGGTGGAGATATCGGCAATCGACGCCAGTTTGGGCTGAAAGAGGAGATAGGCACAAATCACCGCCCCCAAGAGGGGAAAGAGGACGTTCACCAGCTCCGGGGCGATCGCAGCCGTCAACAGTAGAACTTGTGAGAGAACGAAGGTCGTTTTCGCCGCCGGAATCAGACCCTTGGCTCGGACTAGCTGAAAATACTCCCGCTGCCCTAAGAAGGCAATTGCGGCAAAAAATAAGACAAACGACCATCCGCCGAGAATGGTGGCAACTAATGCCACAATAATGGCGACAATGCCACTGACGAGCCGAGACCAAGACATAATATTAAAATCGTATTTGAACTAACGTGTTGAATGGCTAAACGCAGAAACATGGGGGACAGGCTAAACCCAGGTTGGGGCCGTTGAAACTGCCGTTGTTTCTCTTACCTTTATTTCATTATCCCAGGCTTAACCGTATCTTAAGCCCAGAGGATGGCGAGAATGTTTTGACAACGTCCTCAACCGCGATCAAGACGGCCGTCAGCCGATTTTCTCACCACTGAGGACAAAAATGGGGCTAACAGCCGCCAGAACCTGATGTGTCCCTCGGGTTTCGAGCCGGTTCACCGCCGATTGCACCACTTCAATCTGACGAACTTGTAATTGGGCAAAGGCTTCGGAAATCTGATAAAGGCTTTCGAGGTTCCCGGCGGTGGCGACGATGCGGCCACCGGGTTGCAACACGTCCCAAACCGCTTGCAAAATCTCGCTGATGGCTCGTCCTCCTTCAATACAGGCGTGGCTGGGGCGAGGAGCGAGGGGTTTGAGACAGTCGGGGGCGCTTCCTTCGATGACTTGGACATTCTCAACGCCGAAGCGATCGCAATTGCGGCGAATTAACCCGGCTACATCTTCATCTCGTTCAATGGCCATAATTTGGCCCTGACGGCACAGTAAACCGCTTTCAACGGCGATGGTTCCCGTACCGGCGCCAATATCCCAGAGAATGGCATCATGAGTCAGGCGCAGTTGTGAGAGCAAAATCAGACGCACTTCCCGTTTACTCAGCGGGATACCCGGAAGTCGCTCAAACAAGTCATCGGCAATTCCAGGGGTGACGTAGGGCCAGAGGGAGGTGGATTCAGGGGACATGATACAGTCGCAGAGAAAGGACAGACGGGAAACCCAGTTCAAGGAGTTCAAGGGCGTTTGAACGGCTTACAGCACGGTAGGACGTTAATCTCGATGAGATTCACACTCAGATCGATTCACACTCAGATCAAATCTCAGGTTAAACTAGCAAAGCGACTCTTGTAGCCACAAGGATCTCAGCTCAATACGCTTACACCATTTTCATCAATATGCTCAGAGCCGGAATTGTCGGACTTCCCAACGTGGGAAAATCGACGTTGTTTAATGCCCTCGTTGCCAATGCCAAAGCCCAAGCGGCAAACTTCCCCTTTTGTACCATTGAACCGAATGTGGGGGTGGTAGCGGTTCCGGATGACCGTCTTGGCAAGTTGGCGACGCTGTCTGAGTCTGAGCAGATTGTGCCGACACGCATGGAGTTTGTCGATATTGCTGGCCTCGTCGCCGGGGCTAGTCAGGGAGAAGGCCTGGGAAATCAGTTTTTGGCCAATATCCGGGAAGTCGATGCGATCGTTCATGTGGTGCGCTGTTTTGAGAATGACGATATTATCCATGTGTCCGGGTCGATTGACCCAGTGCGCGATATTGAAGTCATCAATCTGGAGTTGGGGTTAGCGGATTTATCGCAACTTGAACGCCGCATCGATCGCACCCGCAAACAGGCTCGTAAGGACAAGGACGCCGCCTTTGAGCTAACGGTACTCGAAAAACTGGTTGAGGCGCTCAATGAGGGCAAATCCGCCCGGAGTGTCTCGCTGACCGAGGAGGAAGAGGCGGCGATTCAAGCCCTCAATCTCCTCACCCGCAAACCGATTATTTACGCCACCAATGTCTCGGAAGAGGATTTGGCGCAGGGGAATCCCTGGGTTGAACAAGTCCGTGAGGTGGCAGACCAGGAACAGGCCCAGGTGGTGGTGGTTTCAGCTCAGGTGGAGTCGGAGTTGATTGAACTTCCTCAAGAAGAACGTCAAGATTTCTTGGAGTCTCTAGGGGTCAGTGAGGGCGGTCTCCAGTCCCTGATTCGTGCCAGTTATGATTTATTGGGCTTGCGGACGTATCTTACCACGGGACCCAAGGAAACTCGCGCCTGGACGATTCGCGCTGGCATGACGGCCCCTCAAGCGGCGGGGGTGATTCATACGGACTTTGAACGGGGCTTTATTCGCGCTGAAACCATTGGCTGTGAGGAGTTGTTGGCCTTGGGTTCGATGACGGCGGCCAAGGAAGCGGGCAAAATCCGCAGTGAGGGCAAGGATTATCTGGTGCAAGAGGGGGATGTGTTGTTGTTCCGGTTTAATGTTTAGGCAAGAGGCAAGAGGCAAG
>SIHH01000059.1 GCA_004299065.1 Phormidium sp. SL48-SHIP
TCTAGCAGTTGTTTCCAAGGACTATCGTAATCGGTCTTCGGCTCTTGAGTCATGGCAGTTGCGTCGAGATACCTGAATTTGGATGCGTTTAGCCTAGCTACGTAATAATCACACTGACGATGATTGCTGCTAAAGACAGGATAATACTCGCGACAATAACCCCAGCCGCGAGATTCCCTCTCTCCACTTGGCTGCGGTAGTCAATGGGGTCAAGTTTATCAAAAAGTTGAACCCCAAAGTAGAGCAGTATAATACCAAGAAACCCCCAAATTATAGTGGTTAAAACCATTACCCAATCCATAATTGATTCTCCTATTTAGAATTATTTAGAATAAACCAAAAGCAACGTTATAACCTATTAATTAGACTGGCTTACCTCACTAAAATGGTGACTTAGAATGCAATTTTATACCCTTTTTAAAATGCTTGCTATACATCTGACACCGAGGAGGGCGAACAGCCATCCCCTCCACGGTCGGGGTTAGGGGTGGGTTCCCCTAAAGACATAGACATCTATGGCACGACTTCTGAAAATTGGGATAAGTCCTATCAATAAAATCATAAACAGCAACATAAAGTTTGGCGACTATCAACAATTGCTAAATCGCGATCATTCAGCAATGATCACTTCCCCGAGCCAGATCTTTTCCTGAATCGAGCGAAAGATAGCGCATTCCTCTACGGAAACTTTCCCATCAGCATAAATGGCCCCTACAATTTCATCCCGCTCTTGGCGAGAAATGACACCATCCTCTAACGCTTGCTTAGCTCGCTTGGCTAGGTCTGAAAGCGCCTCTTGTTCCGCGTCAGAGAGAGCCTGGTGACGATTGCTGTGAACATCCATGGCGATCGCCTCGATTCATCAGTGCTAATCATAGCCTACCCCGACGTGAGCCTGTCAATCTTTCCCACAGGAGAATCCCAAGACTAGCCCTGAACAGGACTGCGATATAATGGAGGTTGACGGACGGTCAACGTTCTTTGACCTTTCGGTCCGTTGTCTGTATGACCAAAACCTCAACAAAACCTTTAAAGATACTTAAATTCAAAGCCGAGACCTGAACAGGCGCGATCGCCCGTCAGTCTCTAAAAGATGTTGTTATCAGCGTTAGCCAACATGAGCGAACCCCTAGAAACACTTGAGTCCTCATTAGGAGTCGATCCCGTCTTACTCACTCCCCCCGACCAAGATCAACCCAACTATCCCTCCTATCTCCCCGACTCCCCCACCCTAGCCGGTCAGGATGACGACGAGATGTCTCAGGACTTTTCCCAAGATGACGCACCCCTATTACAGCGCGGAGATCTCGCAAACGACGAGTCATTCCCCAACGAAGACCGTCTCGAACCCCAACCCCACAGCGACGACGAGAGTCTCAACCTCGAAGCCGCCATGGAAGACGAAGCCGCCGTTTTGCGCTCAGGACGGGGAGAAGACTTCTCGGACATGAACCCCCTCAACGACGAGAGTTCTGAAACCCTGCATCCGATTCTCTAACCTCTTTAGTGCCATGTCTGAGTTAAATTGCCAAACTTGTCCAGTCTGCAAGGTGCAAATCCAAACCCTCCCCATGGGCGATCGCGTCCTCTTTTCCTTCGGTCCCCCCGGAACGCGGGCCGACCTCTGGAACAAGGTTTGCAAACACGCCCAAAATAGCCAGTGCATTAACCTTCAGAGCCGATAACATCAACCCCCCTGTTATCTCCATTTATACAACCAATAGATTGTTTTAATGCCTGAAATTGTTACAGATGTGTAACAATGGACCCATAACAAAACGAAAATAAGAGAGGTCATCACTATGGTCGTAGCCGCCGCTCCCAGCCAAAAACGCCTCACCATGCAAGTCGAGGACGTCGCCACCGACACCACTGCTATCCGTTCCCTCGACTGGGATCGCGATCGCTTCGACATTGAATTTGGCTTACAAAACGGGACCACCTATAACTCCTTCCTCATCCGAGGCGAAAAAGTAGCCCTCGTAGACACCTCCCACGAGAAATTTCGCCAACTCTATCTCGACAGCCTTAAGCAACAAATTAACCCCCAAGACATCGACTATCTCATCATCAGTCACACCGAACCCGACCACAGCGGTCTCGTGCGCGATGTCTTGGAACTCGCTCCCCACGCCACCGTCGTCGGGGCCAAAGTCGCCATTCAATTCCTCGAAAACCTCGTTCACAAACCCTTCGAAAAACAGATCGTCAAAAACGGCGACACCCTCGATCTCGGAAACGGCCATATCATCGAGTTCGTCAACGCACCGAACCTGCACTGGCCCGACACCATCTTCAGTTACGACCAGAAAACCCAGGTCATGTTCACCTGCGATGCGTTTGGAATGCACTACTGTTCCGACGCCACCTACGACGAGAACCTCAAACCCATCGAACCCGACTTCCGGTTCTACTACGAATGTCTCATGGCCCCCAACGCGCGATCGGTCATCTCCGCCATGAAACGCATGAAAAAACTCGGCGACATCCAAACCATCGCCACCGGCCATGGTCCCATCCTGCGCTATCACGTTAGCGAACTCACCGGACGCTATTGGGACTGGAGTAACGAAAAAGCCAACGCCGAAACCTGCGTCGCCGTCTTCTATATCTCCGACTATGGCTATAGCGATCGCCTCTCCCAAGCGATCGCCCACGGAATCACCAAAGCCGGCGTGGCCGTAGAAATGATGGACCTCAAATCCGCCGATCCCCAAGACGTCCACGAACTCGTCTCCCGTTGCGCCGGAATCGTCCTCGGAACCCCTCCCGCCTCAGGAGACACCGCCAAAGCCACCCTAGACGCCCTAGGAACCCTCTTTGCCGCCATTCACGACAAACAAGCCTTTGGCATCTTTGAATGCTATGGCGGCGACGACGAACCCATCGACCCCATTGTCACCAAATTCCGCGACCTCAAACTCAAACCCGGCTTTTCCCCCATCCGCATCACAGACACCCCCACTCAAGGAACCTATCAACTCTGCGAAGAAGCCGGAACCGACATGGCTCAATTGCTCACCCGCAAAGATGCCATCAAAAAAATGAAAGCCCTCGATAGTGACCTAGACAAAGCCCTCGGTCGCTTAAGCGGTGGACTCTATATCATCACCGCCAAAAAAGGAGAAATCACCAGTGGAATGCTGGCCTCCTGGGTCTCTCAAGCCAGCTTTAAACCCCTCGGCTTAACCATCGCCGTCGCCAAAGACCGCGCCATTGAATCCCTCATGCAAGTCGGCGATCGCTTCGTCTTAAATGTCCTAGAAGAAGGCAACTATCAGCATTTGATGAAGCACTTTCTCAAACGCTTTCCCCCCGGTGCCGATCGCTTTGCCGGAGTCAACACCCAAACCGCCAAAAATGGCTCCCCATTACTCGCTGACTCCCTCGCCTACTTAGAATGCACCGTCGCCAGCCGCATGGAATGTTCCGATCATTGGCTCGTCTATAGCACTGTAGAACAGGGTCGCGTCTCCAAACCCGAATCCCTCACCGCCGTCCATCATCGCAAAGTCGGCAACCATTACTAACCCCCCAATAGAGAACACCCCCTAGTCCCCTCCCCTCCTAGGAGGGGTCAGGAGTGGGTCATCACTACTGGCTTTTCTTGCCTCTTGCCTCTTGCCTCTTGCCTCTTGCCTCTTGCCTTCCTCCTATGACTGACAAACCTAGAGACGTACAAGTATTACCCATTGCCGAGAATACGCGAGTCCTGCGATCGCGAACTTGGGGGCGACTCCGCTTCGAAATTGAATACGCTCGCCAACGAGGAACCACCGCCAACACCTATATCATTGAAAGCAACAAAACCGCCTTAATTGACCCCCCCGGAGAATCCTTTACCCCGATTTTTCTACAAACCTTAAAAGACCGGGTGGATGTCAACACAATTGACTATGTCATTTTGGGTCACGTCAACCCCAATCGGGCCGTCACCCTCAAAGCCTTGCTCGATATTGCCCCCAAACTGACCTTTGTCTGTTCCAACCCAGGAGCGATCGCCCTGCGGTCATTTCTCGCCGACGAAGGCTATAGCGCCAAAATCAAAGTCATGCGCGGCGAAGAAACCCTCAACCTCGGACAAGGTCATCGCCTCCTGTTTACCCCCGTCCCCACCCCTCGCTGGTCCGATGGACTGGCCACCTACGACACCAAAACCCAAATCCTCTATACCGACAAGTTTTTTGGCGCTCACGTCTGCGGCGACCAAGTCTTCGACGAAGGCTCATCCGTCTATGCCAACGATCGCCGCTACTACTTCGACTGTCTCATGGCCCCCAACGCCCGGCAAGTGGCCACCTCCCTAGAAAAACTGGCCTCACTCCCCCCAGTGCGCTTCTATGCACCGGGCCATGGTCCCATCGTCCGCGATGGAATGCGAGATCTAACCGCCTCCTATCGCCAGTGGAGTGCCGAACAGAAAGACAAAGATGTCACCGTGGCCCTATTGTTCGCCTCCGCCTATGGGAACACCGCCACCATCGGCCAGGCCATCGCCCGAGGACTCACCAAAGCCGGAGTCAACGTCGAAGCCATCAACTGCGAAGTCACCCCCCCCGAAGACATCCAGCAGATTGTCGAGACCTGTTCTGGGTTCATTATCGGCTCTCCCACCCTCGGCGGCCATGCCCCCACCCAAATTCAGACAGCCCTCGGGATTGTTCTCTCCACCGTTCCGAAAACTACCCCGGCCGGCGTGTTTGGCTCTTTTGGTTGGAGTGGCGAGGCGATCGACCTCTTAGAGAGCAAACTCCGCAATGGTGGGTATCAACTGGCCTTTGACCCCATCCGCGTCAAATTTAAACCCACCGAGGTCATTCTCAAAACCTGCGAAGAAGCCGGAACCGACTTCGCCCAAACCATCCGTAAAGCCAAGAAAGTCCGCAGCCGCCGCGAACCCGCCAGCAACGTCGAACAAGCCGTTGGCCGTTTAGTGGGGTCGCTGTGCGTGCTTACCACAAAACAGGGTGACTTGTCAAGTGCAATGTTAGCCTCTTGGGTCTCCCAAGCCACCTTTACGCCACCGGGCCTAACCGTCGCCGTCGCCAAAGAGCGGGCGATCGAGTCCCTCCTCTATCAGGGGAGTCCCTTCGCCCTGAATATCCTTGGCGAAGGTAAACATTTAGGCTTAATGAAGCACTTTCTCAAACCCTTCAACCCTGGCGAAGACCGATTTGCGGGAGTCAAAACCCGTGACGCCGAGAATGGATCGCCGATCTTGGAAGATGCGATCGCCTATCTCGAATGTACCGTGCAACGACGCATGGAATGTGGCGACCATTGGCTCGTTTACGCCACCCTCGCCGCCGGGAACGTCTTTGATCCCGACACCCAAACCGCCGTCCATCACCGCAAAACCGGAACCCATTACTAAGATTTCCCCAGTCACCATCGCCAAGTGAGGAAATCCGAACTCAACCCGTTGGGGAATTGCACGAAAAGTTCGCAATTCCCCACTTGTCGTTTTGACCAATTCCCGTCAGGATCAGAATAGGCTTATGCCATTCCTTTTATTCCCTTGTCAATCCTCATAAAACTATTATGACTGTCCTCGAAAAAGGCAACATTACAATCCATACCGAGAATATCTTTCCCATCATCAAAAAGTCGCTGTACTCAGCCCATGAAATCTTTTTGCGGGAACTCGTCTCCAACGCCGTCGATGCCATTGAGAAGCTGAAAATGGTCTCCTACGCCGGAGAATTTGATGGCGACACCGACCATCCCAAAATTGTCCTCAAAGTCGATAAAGACAACAAAACCCTATCCATTAGCGATAATGGAATCGGCATGACCGCCGATGAAATCAAAAAGTATATTAACCAAGTTGCCTTCTCCAGCGCCGAAGAATTTGTCCAAAAATATAGCGGTGGCGCCGACCAACCCATTATTGGTCACTTCGGCTTAGGCTTTTATTCCTCCTTCATCGTCGCCAAAACCGTCGAAATCGATACCCTCTCCTACAAACAGGGTGCAGAAGCCGTCCATTGGACCTGTGACGGTTCGCCGGAATTTGAACTCACCGAGAGCGATCGCCAAGACGTCGGAACCACCATCACCCTCACCCTCCAAGACGAAGAAACCGAATATCTCGAATCCCCTCGCATCCGCCAGTTGGTGAAAACCTACTGCGACTTCATGCCCGTTCCCATCGAATTTGAAGGGGAAATCCTCAACGAACAACCCGCCATTTGGCGCAAATCTCCCAGCAATCTCACCGACGAAGATTACCTAGAATTTTATCGCTATCTCTACCCCTTCCAAGACGAACCCCTCCTCTGGGTTCATCTCAAAACCGACTATCCCTTTGAAATTAACGGCATCCTCTACTTCCCCAAACTAAAACCCGACGTCGATGTCACCAAAGGCAACATTAAACTCTTCTGCAACCATGTCTTTGTCAGCGACCATTGCGAAGAAATCGTCCCTCAATTCCTGATGCCCATGCGTGGGGTCATCGACAGTCCTGACATTCCCCTGAACGTTTCCCGCAGCGCCCTACAAGTCGATCGCAAAGTCCGCAAAATTGCCGACTTCATCGCCAAAAAAGTCGCCGATCGCCTCAAAGAACTCTACAAAGAAGACAAAGCCCATTACCTCAAATGTTGGAAGGACTTAGGAACCTTTGTCAAATTCGGCTACATCAACGACGAGAAGTTCAAGAAACAAATCGAGGACATCGTCATCTACAAAACCACCGCTGACCTAAGTTCTAGCCCAAGCGACACCGCCAACGTACAAGTCGAAACCGAGGGCGATGCTTGGCAAGATGTCAACCCCGATGGTGGGAACGCCGACGGTGGAATCACCCAAAACGGCGAATCCTACACCACCCTCGCCGAGTATCTCGAACGCAACAAAGACCGCCATGAGAACCGCGTCTATTACTGTTCCGACGCCGTCACCCAAGCCACCTATGTGGAACTCCACAAAAACCAAGGTTTAGAAGTCCTCTTCCTCGACTCCTTCATCGACACCCACTTTATCAGCTACCTTGAACGGGATCATGCGGATATCAAGTTCTCCCGAGTCGACTCAGAACTCGATGAGAACCTCGTCAGTGGCGACTCAGACAGCGAAATTGTTGACCCCAACACCAACAAAACCCGCAGTGAACAAGTCAAAGAGTTGTTTGAGACGGCCCTCAACAAACCCAAACTCACCATTCGCACCGAATCCTTGAAAGGGGACAACGCTCAAACCTCTCCCCCGGCGATGGTGTTACTCCCCGAAGCCATGCGTCGTCTGCGGGATATGACGGCTCTGTTGCAGCAGGAACAGTCCGACTTCCCCGATGAGCATGTTTTAGTGGTCAACACCGCTCACCCGATGATTCAGAATTTGGCGAACATCGCTCAGGGTGGAATTGTCACCAGTGAGGGGTCTCCTTCGTCGGAGTTAGCGAGTCTGATTTGTCATCATGTCTATGATTTGGCGTTGATGTCTCAGAAAGGCTTTGACGCGGACGGGATGAAGCAGTTTGTCAATCGCTCCAATCAGGTGTTGACGCAACTCACCGACGCGGCGAAGTAGAGGTCGGCTGAAGCGTTACCTAAATGATTAAGACTGGGGGGTGTATCGGCGGCGATGCACCCCTGCTTTTGTGGTTATACCAATTTTCGAAATTCGTACTACAGATGGCTGTAGGGACGCAAACTGTTCGCCCTTTCCCCGCTTCGGATCTCGGCAAGATTATTGACAAATGGGATTGGATGTAGTGAAGCCGATTACGTATTACTAATCAAGCCGTTGTTTTCCCAGTCGATCCATGCCATAGTATCTACAAGATTCCCATATCCTCCAGTCGGTCCAGCGATCGCCACAGACCCATCGACGGGGTCAGCCTTCACTCAGCCACAAGGACTCAACTCAATCATGACTCAAGATGTCACCACCATCTTCGCCGAGGTGGAAACCCGAGCTAAGCATCTCGTCCAATCCTGGGGCAAGTTTCGGACTGACATGGAACGATACTTACCCGAGAGCTATCACGAGGAGATTCAGACTCTCTCGGACGGCCTCGACGCGGCGTTACAGAGGCTACTCCACGACAAACCGTTGAATATTCAAATAGAAATACAACTTTTGTTTGACTGAAAGCCTCGCAATTGTATCGCTTATTGTATTGCTTTGAGGTTGACGAGTCTGGTAGACTAAAAACGTATCTACCATAGACGAGCATATTACCAATGGGTGGGCAGCAGCGATGCCAAGCCATAAAAGTGAATCGATGGGATAAAGTGCGGCAAAACGGCTACGGTTTTTTGGTGACAGAGGGGAAACCGCTCACGGTCTTGTCTCCCAGAAAAAAAATAACACCCGTTAAACCTGGCAAGGAAGTATTCTTTCATTTTACTAAATTACCGAAAGAAATTAGGAGTTGGTTTACTCGCGAGTATTCTGGAAATCCTTTACTACCGCAAGTTTCTTTTACCATCAAAACCACTAACAGAGGAGAAGAAGCAGAAAATATCCGCCTCGAACCTCATCTCACCCAGGAAGTTTGTTGGTATCAGAAGGGTCAATTATTCTCTCTCCACTGGGGTCGGGTTGTTGGAACATGGCCAGACACCGATCCTAGTTTTTTTGAAAGCAGCAACTTCTTTATCTGTGATGTGTTTAAGATTTTACCCGGCTGCGAATCAGAGCAAGATTATATCGCTCGCATCCAAAAACAATTCGTCCTGGGTGAAGATCGGATCACCCAAGAGGTTCACCCATCACTAACACAAGACTTAAACTCCTATTTAGTGGGAAAAGTCAATGAAGTTATCCCTAAGATATTCACTCAAGACTCTTTAGTCGCCTTCTGCGATCGCCTCGATCCACTTAAGCATAGTTTTGATTTTGAGTTATCCCCCATAGTTCAAAACCATCTGAAGGAGCGTTTAAGCCAACTTCCTTCTAATATTTTAACCGATGAGTTAGTCAATCGAGTAATAGAACATATCCCTGGTTTTTTGGAAGCGAGTTGGAGACAAAAATCCGAAAAAATGCCTTGGGTGGCTCTGGATATCGAATCAGATGGAAATAATATATTGGAATTTGCCCTAGTGGGACAACAAGGGGAACTCTCTAACTTGAAAAAACCGAGCAAGGAACAATTAAAAAATGAGCTAACCAAACTCCAAGACGGACAAACTCTAATTGGACATAATCTTAAAGTTTGGGACTTACCCATACTCGAAAAACACGGTTGTGACGTCAAACGGTTTGAGATATTTGACACGCTATTAGAGGAGATGCAACTGAATCCTCTCCGTTTATGTTATGCTCTGGATACGGCACATACAGCGGCAAAAGATGCCCAAAAAACCCTAGAACTTGCCCGCAACCAATATTTACGACACCATGGACCTGCCCCCATTCAGAACAGTGTTCATCACGAGGCAGATCAGTTTTTCCTGAATTTTCAGACTCATCCTTGGCGAAAGGAAATTGATCCCTTACTGAATCAATCAGTAAAGACCTTAATTCTGGGTCCCGATGAGTATGCTTATTTCCTCATGCTACCTCCGGTTCTACAGGTGATTCAACCCACTGCAAAACCGAGTCATTTTAAAGGACAGGGTAGGCAACTTTTTCAGCGTTATGTAACAGAAATCGAAACACTCGGCTATAAGGCGATCGCTGAACTCGCTCCTGGACATCTACGGCATCAATGGGAACTAAGCCAGGAGACCTCCGTGCCAGATATTCCTCCTTCAGTGAACGTCGTCTATTGTTCAGTGAAGCACTATTTGCGTTCAGATGTTCGCAGCAAAATCGATGAATGGGGAGCCGAAGCCGTCCATCTAATTTTTCCAGAAACGCTTCCGTTACAGTCACGACAATCTATCCGCACCTTGAGTCAACATGAAGTCGAAGACAAAATACAAAAAACAGGAGATTGGACAAAATTTGCGGTAGGGCGTAGTTATGTATCATTAGATCGTTTGGGTGTGAGACAAGAAGAACTACTCGGGAACCCAGATGAAACGAACGGGTTAACTCGCTTCTGGTTAGAAAAAACGATCCAGGGAGAAATTCAAATCTGGGGATGTTTGAATCTAGAAGATGTTGAGCAGCACTTTCAACAGAAAATCATTCCTCACCCAATTGAGAATCAATACCGAGCACCTTGGCTCTTACCCGTAATCAGAAATCATCAAACAGAACCCTTAACAGACCTTAGACTAACTCCAGAAACTCCCTATCGAGCCGAATATTGGTCTGCCCTATTGCCCCTGATTCAGCATTACGCTAAAACGTCGAATCGAATCATTTTAGCGGTGAATGAATTGGAGGAAATTCCTCAACTGCAAAATCTGCTACACGACCGTTCTATTCAAGATAAACTAAACTTTAAATGGATAGAAATTTTAGCCAGTCATAAAGATAATCTGCGACTCAATATCAGGAAATTAATTCGGCAAGATAACACCCTATTAATCCTGCCGATGCAGCAATTAGAAGCCAGCATTCGGGAATTACAAGTCGAACATTTAACCGCGATCGCCCCCCAAGACTTTGACTGGGAGAAGCTGACGATCATCCTAGAGTCTTTGCCAGTTAATCTGATTCCAGCATTACAATTAGCACCCTCAGATTGGTTGATTGAAACTTCGAGGGAAGACTGGGACAATTCGACAGAAAATGAGCAGAACCCAGATGAAGAATTGGAGGATGAAGCCTTAGAGGAGGAAGACGAGCCATCCTCTGACTCAACAGAACCAGAGTATTACTCAGAAACGGAACGCCAATTCAATTTAGAAGATAAAGCCATCGCTTGTCTTTCGCTACTGCAAAAAATTGGGCTTTGGCTTTCAGAACGTTACCCAATTCGTTTGGTTTGTCTCGATCCTCGATTAAATGCAGTCAGTTTTTGGGCAACAAAAGACTGGTTAAAACGAGATATCGTGACGGAAATTCCAGTCCTTGATGGAGTGACCGATCTCGCAAAATTACAGTTTCATCAGCCTGGACAGTTGGCGTTGTCTGACCTTGATGAAAACATATGGAAAGAGGCTATCAGCCAAGCCTTTCTGTTTGGTTCCTCACTCAGAGATGAGCAAGTTCAATACTTACGCAACATTATCCCTCGTCAACTTGATCATCAATTTATTAGTCTACCGACTGGGGGTGGTAAGTCGATCATCTTTCAAGCACCGGCACTCTATCGAGGCTATTCGACGCATCGTTTAACTGTCGTGATTTCCCCGTTAAAAGCGCTGATTAAAGACCAAGAGCGATCGCTGTGGAATAAAGGGTTTATTAGTACTGTTATTGGGCTAACGGGGGATATGACTCGCGAAGAAATTGAAGATAGCTATCGGCGCATTCGCGGCGGAGAATGCTTACTCTTATACACCGCCCCAGAGCGGTTTAGAAGTGCCAAATTTCGGGCGGTTTTAGCAGAACGTTTTAACCGTGACGACTCGGGTCCAGAATATTGGGTTTTCGACGAAGCCCACTGTCTGTCAATGTGGGGGCTAGATTTTCGCCCCGACTATTTCTATGCCGCCAAGTTTGTGAACAAGGAACGCCAAAACGGGAGGATATCACCCATTTTACTCCTATCTGCGACCTTGAACGAACAGGTTATCGGTGATTTGCAAAACAATCTCAACTTAACTTAAAATCTAACAATGACTCAACATCTGCCAATTCAAAGTTACCACTCTCTCGAATTTGATAAAATTCCTCAAGGTCGAGAACATGATGACTATGCCTTAGCCAAAATTCGTGATGTTCTTATCTCTAACATGAATCCTCAATTGAGTCGAGGAATCATTTTCTTGAATAATCGCAAGAAATGTGAGGACTATGCGGAGAAATTGGAGCAAGAGTTTGCTAAACTCGGACGGAATGACCTAGCTGTTGGATTTTACCATGCTGGGATGGCAGCCGAAGAGCGTTCGAGTACCGAATCCGAGTTTCGTAATGGCGAAAAGGTGGTGATTTTTGCGACGAAAGCCTTTGGAATGGGAATTGATATCCCAAATATTCATTTTGTCTTTCATCAGCGTCCACCAAGTAATCTAGAAAATTATCTACAAGAAATTGGTCGAGCGGGGAGAGATTCCCAGAGTCGTGAACGAGCGGGGATGGACAAAGTTCGCTGTATTTTGTTTTACAGCGAGAACAGTTTTGCTAAGGCAAAGACCCGACTACAAACGCACCGTCTTCACTGGAGTGATATCGAGTCTATGCGGTTGGCGATCGCTCAATATCGCCAACAACAAGCCAATCCAAATCATTTTATTATTCCCGTTGATTTAATTAAGGAATCTAACGATTTAAAAGATAAGAACAATCCCGAAACGACGCAACGAATGCTTTTGTATTGGTTGGAGGAATTAGGTAAAATTAAACTCGGCGATCGCGTCGTATCCCATATCAATCTCTCCCTAGGTCCTTCCCCGAATGTATCCTCTCCTTTGGTTAAACTGGTTGAACAAAAAGGTGGGAGTCGCGAAAAATCCGTCGGTATCCTAATTTCAAAGATTCAAGATACCTTGAACCTAAGCAGTGTGAATCAGGTGTTGACTGCGCTATTTCAAGCACACCAACGAGAAGAAATACGAGTCCAGCGTAACCTACGCATAAAAATGACTAAATTTGGTATCGAAGAATCCGAAAAACAATCTTATAAATTACATGAATTAGCTCAGTTTAAACTCAAAAAAATATCATTAAATTGGCAAGATAAACATGATATTTCCTTTAAAGACTTACAGTTTCTTGACGAGAGCGATCGCCTCAGGAAATCATGGCCGAAGATGGTACGGTTGTTGAACCGATTAAATGGAATTAGTCTCAAAAGCAAGGCGAACGGCGTTCAGCAAATTAGAATCACAAG
Organism: Phormidium sp. SL48-SHIP; assembly: GCA_004299065.1. GTDB lineage: Bacteria > Cyanobacteriota > Cyanobacteriia > Cyanobacteriales > Geitlerinemataceae > Sodalinema. The sequence goes on from SIHH01000059.1 coordinate 12,842, forward strand.
TCAAACCCCAACACGTTGGCGCAAGGAATTGGAGCAAATTCATAAAATATGCCCGAAACTGTTAGCCGCCATTCAAGAGAACTACGAACGACAAGAGACCATTAACTTAGGGGATTTAATGGCTTTGACGTCCGTAGAACACTCTCACCTATTCAAAGCCAGCCTGAGTTGGTTGCGGGATTTAGGTTATATCAGGTATGAGCAGGATTTTATCCCAATGTCTTTAGAACTACACATCAATGATGAGGCGTTTGAGTCATCAATTGTTGATCCATCAACTCGGCCAGGTGAGCGAGAGGTTCAACAGCGATTTGAAGACTACCACCTTTTGAAGGAATGGCGATTAAATGCTTTAGCAGCCTTGATAGAACATCATACAATTGAACAAAGGGTCAGCTTTATACAACAGTACTTTGCTTGCAAGAATATCCAAGAAATTGAAGAGTTGATCCTAAATCAACTACCGGAAATGAGTTGGTTGGGGAGTCAGTTGCGCCTTGAGGCGTTTACCAAGGAAATGAATCAACTTAACCATGAACAAAAGCATATGGTTGAAGCCTGCGTTAAGAAATCGTTAATTGTTACCGCTGGGCCGGGGACGGGAAAAACTCGAACCTTATTGCTATGTGTGGCTAATTTAATTGTGCAGGAACGGGAAAATCCCGATGATATTTTGGTGCTGGCCTATAATACAGCGGTTGTAGCAGAATTGCGATCGCGCCTTAGTACGTTACTCCGCGATTTAGGCTATGCAAGTTCCTATAATCGTCTGCATATTTATACCTTTCATAGTTATGTTCGCCGCACCTTAGGCGATCGCCTTCCCCCAGAATGCACGGTAGAACACTATCTGGAAGAATACTTAAGTGTGACCAAAACCAATAAAAGCCTACTGAGACCGAATGGACGTGAAGCGCCTCACTATATCTTTATTGACGAATATCAAGATGTCAACAAACAACGTTATCAAATGCTGTTACGGATTAAAGGGGATAATACTCATCTCATTGCGATCGGTGACGATGACCAAAGCATCTACGGTTATGAGCGGAAAAGTTCAAAAGACGATTGCTCACCTGCTGCTTATTTTACTAAGTTTGAAGATGATTTTCAAGCGACTTCAAATGAGTTAACCATCAACTATCGCTCTGATCCTAAGATCTTGGAAAAAGCGAACCAATATATCAAAAGAAATAGTAAGCGCCGCCGACATGAACCTCTCACCCCTGGACGCAGTGATATCACCGGAAACTACTCCAAATCCTATATAACATCAGCAGAGAACCCCCTTGAAGAAATTTTAGCAAGAATCGAGGATATTCTGAAGCATAACTATTCCTCAGCAGCCGTTCTATTTCGCACCAATGCTGAACTTTACCGGATGTTAGGTTCCATACAAAAAAGATTCCAATGTCAAGCACAAATTCATGTTCAAGGAGGAACATATAAATTTGCATCCTTACGTCAAATTGCTGTACTGCTAGACAAACTTAAATCAGAGTCTGACCGTAGAATCGACTCGTTTCAGCCAGATTTTTTAACCTATATCGGCAATACTTATTCGACTTGCAAGCTAAATTTAGGAGCGGATTGGGATGATAACGCCTACCATTTACTGGTCGCCGCTGCTTGGTATTTTCAGGCTGGAAATCCTGGCTATAGCACAATTTCTGAATTTATTGACTATATCTATAACATCGGAGATTTCAGTGAATTACTTCGCTTAAAGCAGCTATATTCTACATCCCAACAACAAGTCAAAACGAACATCATTCTCTCGACCATCCACAAAATAAAAGGATTAGAATTTGATGCTGTGTTAGTTCCGCCGGCTGATTGCAATCTAGATCAAGAAGCTATCGAAGAAGAACGACGATTGCGCTATGTAGCCATGACGCGGGCGCGAGACCACTTGCATCTAATGGTTGGAGAACGAGAAAAAAAGCTATTTAATGGAAAAGCTTTCAAAACACAAAAAAATCCCCAAATCGGTTTAAAATTTGATAGCGGATTGGGCTACGATGCCAATAACGATAAAGGGGGTAGAGGGATGCTGACCCTCTTTACATTTGCTCAAGATGAATACGCTTATAAATACACTAATCATCAAGTCACTCAGGGAACTGGGGAAGGATTGCAATGGGTGATTTTCAAGTCGATTTGTGAGGGCGATGACCTAGAACTACATTGGCAAGAAGAATCCAGAACTAGGTATAACAACCATCAAAAAAATCCCGGCTATTATCATCTTTATCATTGTAAATTACAGACAAAAATTGCACGAGTAACGCCACGTAAGTCGGAGAAAATTTGCAAGTTTTTTCAAGACAAAAAATTACCATTTCAGTCTTTAGTTGGCATTTGTGTTACCAGTGTTTCCCGTTTTCGGGTTCCCAACGCAGGAGAAGAGGGTTCTCAGTACACCAGAAATCTTTGTTCATCAGTGTACGAACAAAAATACTATTATATCGTTGACTGTGCTGGATATTTACAAGCCAGATAACAGACATCACTTGACACATAAAGCCGAGATGATCATCCAGTCTTATAGACCGAGAAACTCGATAAAGTCCAGTTTTTTAAGTCACCTATTGGTTCGCGAGATTGATGTCGGATTGAATCCGCCTAGGGCGAGATAATCCTTCTCCCTGTTGACATTGCAAAAAACGGCCAATTCAAGAGAGAGAACCACAGAGAACCCGTGCAAACCGGCCTCACTCAACGCCTCATCCACCTCCTGGGCCAACTCAGGCGAGATCTCAGGACAATGGGCGATCGCCTGCTGCGACAACCCCTCATAACGATTGATTTCTGTCAATCGTATTTCTGTCAAAAGTAATTGATGGCGATCGCTCATATCTGTATTTTGATCTCAAGAGAATTTTGATCTCAAGAGAATCATGATTCGGGGTTCCCAAAAGATCAGCCTAGTCTCGACTTCTCTTGAGTCTGACATGACCCTCGAACGTTTGACCCTTTGCCATCACTAGGCAAAATTGTGACGTATTACTAATCAAGCCGTTGTTTTCCCAGTCGATCCATGCCATAGTATCTACAAGATTCCCATATCCTCCAGTCGGTCCAGCGATCGCCACAGACCCATCGACGGGGTCAGCCTTCACTCAGCCACAAGGACTCAACTCAATCATGACTCAAGATGTCACCACCATCTTCGCCGAGGTGGAAACCCGAGCTAAGCATCTCGTCCAATCCTGGGGCAAGTTTCGGACTGACATGGAACGATACTTACCCGAGAGCTATCACGAGGAGATTCAGACTCTCTCGGACGGACTCGAAGCGGCGTTACAGACGCTACTCCACGACCTGAATCACCCCACCCTCACCCTGGCCACCACCGGAACCACCAGTAGCGGCAAAAGTAGTCTGGTGAATCTCCTCTGCGGTGCCGAAATTATGCCCGTCGCCGTCAGCGAGATGAGTGCAGGCATCGTTACCATTGAACATGGCCCTGAGAGGCTCTTGGTTATCCCCCAGACTCCAGACGCTACCTGGGAATGGGGAGAATGGCGAGGTTTGAGCGATTCAGAGTTTCAGACTCGCCTGTATGATGTGATGTTGAAGTTTATTGACACTCGTGAACTTCAACCGGACTTGTCTTCGCCTCAATTTTATATCCGCTATCCCTTTCGTATCGCCTCCGAGCTTCAACTGCCTCCAGGTGCCAAGATTAAACTGATGGATTTGCCCGGCTTAGCTTCGGTGGGGGACGAAGCCAACCGTAAGATTATCCAACAGCAATCGGGGAAAGCCTTATGTTTGGTCACCTACAATAGTGCAGAAACCGATCAGCAAAAAATCAAGACCTTGTTAGAGGAGGTAGTGGCTGAAGTCAAAAAACTCGGTGGCTCTCCAAGTCGAATGCTTTTCATTCTCAATCGAATTGATGTGTTTCGGGATGATAAGACCTGGCCCGAGTCGGAAGCTCGCTTTACAACCCGGACTGTGGATTCTATTAAACAGGGTCTGAAACGTTATTTACCGGAATATCAGCAGCAGATTGATGATATCTGTGTGACAAAACTCAGCACTCTAGCGGCTCTGCTGAGTCTTCAGATTCAAGATAAGGATCGCTCTGTCAGTAATCAGGCTTGTCAAACAGCGGACCAAAAATTCAATAGCTTGATTGGTGATGAAATTCTGTATGATTTACCCCGTAACCCGGGAAAGTGGACGGAGCATGATCGCGATCGCGTGTCCCGGAAATTATGGCATGAATCCCACGGTAGCGAGTTTGAGGCAGCCTTGAAGAGACATATCGCTGAAAATTTCCCCCAGCTTGTGCTTGAAGAACTGATGGCTCAGTTTAAGGAAGACGGGGCAAATGCGGTCATTGAGTGGTCACAACAAACCCTCCAGGCGCTCTTGCAGAGTTCTAAGGAGAAATATGAGCAAGAGGTCGAACGTCTTAAACATATTCGTCATGCCCTTGAGCAGTTTCTGGATGAGGGGGCGAAAGAACTGCGAGGCCCTTTTGAGGAATTAGAGGAAAAGTTAAAGGAAAGGTTGGGGGACAACCAGACCCCTGGGGGTGAGAGTGATGTTATTGATCCCCTAGAGACACTTCCCGAGAAACTTTGGTCTATCCCAAGGTATAGCAGTTTAGTCGATCCCCTCATTCCTCTTCGTGAATGGAACCGTGAACTCAAGCGTAATGTTAACAAAGTGTTGGAGTCCGTTGCAAGTTCTCTGGAAAATCAGTTGGTCAAGCTAGAAGGACCTG
>SIHH01000060.1:0-10548 GCA_004299065.1 Phormidium sp. SL48-SHIP
GATCGCGATCGCCGCGACTTCCGACGTATCCATGGAAATGTCCAACTTTTTGAACGCAACAAAAATGGAGAAGTTTCTGTCGAACCCATCCCCGGCCCTTACACCAAAAAGTGGCGGGAACATTGGTTAAGACGAGTTCTCGAAGCACAGGAAACCGTCCGTCGAACCGCTCCCCCCGAAATGCGCGACATCACCCTCATCACCACCGAAGAACTCAGCGAAATTCGGCGGATTTGGCTCGAAGAAAAACATGAATTCGACGATCGCCTCCCCACAGTATACCGAGAAATCACCGGTAAACCCTTCCAAGACCCTCGGCCCGGTGCCGACCAATCCCTCCTGGGACTCGACGAGTGGAACATCCTCGAAGACCTCGCCGACGGAGACGCCATGGAACTCGAACTTATGGCCAAACTCCTCGACACCGAACGCCAGTACCACACCAAACTCAACCGTAAAGGTATCTACGAGGCCTTAGAAAAATGCTTCGAGACCAGTTCCCGGTCCCCCGAAGAAGCCATCGCCAACGCACATCGTAAACGAGAACTTAAAGAAGCCGCCGCAGCGGGAGACGTGGCCAAAGTTAAACAACTAACCTGGTCTGATCTCAAATTTGGCGACTCCCCAGACTCCTAACGCGGGAACCAATACAATAAGGGAGTTTGCTCCCGACGGCGTCGTAAATAACGGACCAAATGCTCACCACTCAACGGGGGTAACAGATAATGCTGTAACTCCAGCGGGTGTCCCATCCAGGGTAACCCATACCCCGCGCGATCGCTCAACCCCAAAATCGGCAACTTCGCAAAACGGGAATCCTCACGAAGCTGACTGGCCCAACAACGGCCCTGGGCCTCACTGAGATCTCCTTGAAGGGTGACCACATCAAGCGAAGTCCCCAACGATTGACTCAACGCCTCCTCAGGAGTTTCCACAAACTGGACCTCATAGCGGTTTTGTCGGAACAACCGCTGGGTTTCCCGTAACTGTAACGGCGCCTCACCCACCGCCAATACCCGAGTTGTCCCATTGCTGCGTTCAGAATCGGCCCACTTCGTCGGACAGTCATCACATAACGTACATTCAGGACCCTCATAGACACGACCATAACGACTGGGAATCGGGAGATGACAGCGTTGACATTCGAGAACCGTGTAACTCCCTTCCAAGAAATTCTCAAAACAGCGCATATCTCCCATCAAATATAGCCGACGGAAATCTGAGCGTTCTTGCAGTCGTCGCCAAAAATTCTCAAACTCAAAGCGATAGCCTTCATAGCCGTACACCGCACCTGGAAACCCGAGACTCCCCTGATGAGGACTCATAATCCCCTTACCGCGACTGAGATAATAGGCCACATAGCTTTTTAGCAACTCTTCCGGCGAAGCCGTCACCGCTGGGGATGGAGATCGGGATATATTCGATGTCTCCTGTGGTTCTAGGTCTGGTTTGGCCAAGGGACGGAATAACTGCTCTTGATGAATAAACGCCGTTTCCCGTAAGGCCTCATGAGCCGCTTGTAACTCACAATAGCGGCGATCGCGCTCCAACGATCGCGCCAACTGTTGCGCCAACAAGAGTGTCGTATCAATCTCCCGCTGCGACCAACTGCGAGCGGTATAACATTGATGCACCGCCAACAATCCCCACAACGACAATCCCTGCATCTCTTCTAAACGCACCGGAACCACCAACTTGGCGGAAACCTCAAAAAAGCACTCTAAAATCTTGGTCGGACAGCGATCGAGATCCATCGAATTTAAATCGGCGATCGCCTGGAGTTTTCCCTCCTGAAACTGTAGAATCTCCTCAGTCCCAAAAAAGCGACCTAAACGGCATTTAAGCATCGAAGATCGTCCCGGTGCATGAGACTCTGCGACCACCGTCGCCTCCCACTTGCGAGTCGTCCGACAGAGAATCACCCGGTCCGCACGTAAAATTTTTCGGACCCCTTCCACCGTCTCATGTAACAGGGCCGGAAACTGATCAGAAAAGCGTTCCGAAATCGGCTTAGCCATCGCCATCGGCTTGGACTCAACCGGGGCCATGACCTGACGACTCGGCGAGACCGGTTCCTCACCCACCGGTTGAAGCTGATGATTTTCTAAAACACTTGCCTGAGATAAATGCGTCGTTTCCACAGTTCCATAGGGCATTTCCTGATGACAGCGTGGACAAAACCAGCGTAACGTTCCGTGACGGACATAACCTAATAAAGGATAAGAACAACAAGGACATAGAAAATTTGACATCAGCTTCACCTCAATAGGACGCCTAATAAATTGCGATCGCAACCCATCCCCACCCTAAAACCATCGTTTTGCCGCAACTTATCTCGATAGATTATCTTCTAAAATTTTAAATCACCGCCCCAACCGATCACCGCAATTTCCGGTATCTTGTATCAAGAATTAATATTTAATGAGCCAGACCATTCCCAGACCCATTTCCTCCCAAACCCCCTTGACAAAATGTCCAAAACCCCTCCCAATAAAACAACATAACTGTTGTTTAAATCCCCCTTGCGTCCCCCATCCTGTCAAATTTCTAAACAAATGTAACGAAATGTTGCAATTTTTCTATCAAATTGTTTCAGAACACCGATTTGAGTGAAGTCCCCCTAACATTATTTGGTAAAAACACCTATATAGCTAAATTCCATAAGCCCATCCCAGACCAGGTTTAGTAAACATCACGAATCGCGTAAGGAGTAACCCATTCATGTTCACCCACGTCAAGCCCACCGTTCGCCACATCCAGGCTCCCGACGACCTCAACGGTCGCACCCTAATCAAGGTGGTCTATGTCGTGCTCGAATCGCAATATCAGAGTGCCTTGTCCGCCGCCGCCCAAGCCATCAACGCCAACAACCCCAACCTGGCCATCGAACTGAGCGGCTACCTCATCGAAGAACTGCGCGACCCTGAAAACTGCGAAGACCTGAAACGGGATGTCGCCCAAGCCAACATCTTCATCGGCTCCCTCATCTTCATCGAAGACCTAGCCGAAAAAGTCATCGAAGCCGTCCAACCCGCCCGGGACAACCTCGACGCCGCCATCGTCTTCCCCTCCATGCCCGAAGTCATGCGCCTCAACAAATTGGGCAGCTTCTCCATGGCACAACTCGGACAATCCAAAAGTGCCATCGCCCAATTCATGAGAAAGCGCAAAGAGCAGTCCGGCGCCTCCTTCCAAGACGGAATGCTCAAACTGCTGCGCACCCTGCCCAAAGTCCTCAAATACATGCCCGTGGACAAAGCCCAGGACGCGCGTAACTTCATGCTGAGCTTCCAATACTGGCTCGGCGGGTCCCCCGACAACCTGGAAAACTTCATCTTGATGTTGGCAGACAAATACGTACTGCCCGAAGGGAAGCGAGACGTCACCTACAACGACCCCGTCGTCTACCCCGACATGGGTATCTGGCATCCCCTCGCCCCCCAAATGTTCGAAGACGTCAAAGAATACCTCAACTGGTATAACTCCCGCCGGGACATCAGCGACGACCACAAAGACCCCCTCGCCCCCACCGTCGGACTCGTCCTGCAACGGACCCACCTCGTCACCGGAGACGACGCCCACTACGTGGCCATGGTGCAAGAATTTGAATCCCTTGGCGCCCGCGTCATCCCCATCTTCTCCGGCGGACTCGACTTCTCCCAACCCGTCAACAAATTCTTCTGGGAACAAGGGGAAACCGATAACCCCAACAACAAAGCCTTCGTCGATGTCGTCGTTTCCCTCACCGGCTTTGCCCTCGTCGGCGGTCCCGCCCGTCAAGACCATCCCAAAGCCATCGACTCCCTCAAGCGGCTGAACTGCCCCTACATGGTCGCCCTCCCCCTCGTCTTCCAAACCACCGAAGAATGGGAAGACAGCGACCTAGGACTGCACCCGATTCAAGTCGCCCTACAAATCGCCATCCCCGAACTCGACGGGGCCATCGAACCCATCGTTCTCTCCGGGCGGGATGGGGCCACCGGTAAAGCCCACGCCATGCAAGACCGCATCGAAGCGGTCGCAACCCGGGCCATGAAATGGGCCAACCTGCGGCGTAAACCCAAACTCCATAAAAAAGTTGCCATCACCATCTTCAGCTTCCCCCCCGACAAAGGCAACGTCGGAACCGCCGCCTATCTCGACGTCTTCGGTAGCATTCACGAAGTGGCCACCGCCCTGCAACGCAACGGCTACCGCATCGAAGACCTGCCCGAGAATCCCCAGGAGTTGATGAACGCGGTCATCCATGATGCCGCTGCCCAATACGCCAGCCCAGAACTCAACGTGGCCTATCGGATGCCCGTTGACGAATACGAAAACCTCACCCCCTACGCCAAACGCTTAGAAGAAAACTGGGGGTCTGCACCCGGAACCCTCAACAGCGACGGGCAAAACCTCTTGGTGTACGGGAAACAGTTCGGGAACCTGTTTATCGGGGTCCAACCCACCTTTGGCTACGAAGGCGACCCGATGCGGCTGTTGTTTAGCCGTTCCGCCAGCCCCCACCATGGCTTCGCCGCCTACTACACCTATCTCGAACAAATTTGGCAAGCCGACGCGGTTCTCCACTTTGGCACCCATGGTTCCCTGGAGTTCATGCCCGGAAAACAAATGGGGATGTCGGGAACCTGTTACCCCGATAGTTTGATTGGTAACATTCCCAACCTCTACTACTACGCCGCTAACAACCCCAGCGAGGCGACCATCGCCAAACGCCGCAGCTACGCCGAAACCATTTCCTATCTCACCCCACCGGCGGAAAATGCCGGTCTGTATAAAGGACTCAAGGAACTCGGCGAACTGGTGGGGTCCTACCAAACCCTCAAAGATGGCGGACGGGGCATTCCCATCGTCAACACCATCGTTGAGAAAGCCCGCATGGTCAATCTCGACAAAGACATCGACTTCCCCGAAGCCGATGCCAAAGACCTGAGTCAAGATGAACGGGATACCATCGTCGGCTTGGTGTACAAACAACTGATGGAAATCGAGTCGCGGTTATTACCCTGTGGCTTGCATGTCATCGGGAAACCTCCCACCGCCGAAGAAGCCGTGGCCACTCTGGTCAGTATCGCCAGCATCGACCGGGAAGAAGAAGGCATTGTGGGTCTCCCCAGTCTCTTGGCCCAAAGTCTCGACCGCAACATCCAAGACATTTACAGCAACAACGATAAAGGGGTTCTCGCCGATGTGGAGTTGAACCAGAAAATCGTTGAGGCGACCCGCGACTGTGTTGGGGCCATGGTGGCTGAGAAAACCGACAGCGATGGCCGGGTTCGTTTGGAGAATCTGGGTAACTGGCTGCAACGGATGATTAAGGATGAACCCTGGTATGAGGTTCTCAAGGCCGCTGGCTTCCATCGCGTGGATAAAGAGGCCTTAGACAAACTGATTGAGTATCTCAACTTCTGTCTCAAGCAGGTTTGTGCGGACAATGAACTCGGGTCTCTGTTGCGGGCCTTGGAAGGGGAATATGTACTGCCGGGTCCCGGTGGTGACCCCATCCGCAACCCGGATGTGTTGCCCACGGGTAAAAATATCCATGCCCTCGACCCCCAAGCCATTCCCACCGCAGCGGCGGTTCAGGCGGCTAAGATGGTGGTTGACCGCTTGGTGGAACGGCAACGTCAGGAAAATGGCAACGAGTATCCTGAAACCATCGCCTGTGTGCTGTGGGGGACGGATAATATCAAGACCTATGGTGAATCCTTGGCCCAAATCATGTGGATGGTTGGGGTGAAGCCGGTTCCTGATGCGTTGGGACGGGTGAACAAGTTAGACTTGATTCCTTTAGAGGAGTTGGGCCGGCCTCGGATTGATGTGGTGGTCAACTGTTCTGGGGTCTTCCGCGACTTGTTTGTCAATCAGATGGCCTTGTTGGATAAGGCGATTAAGATGGCGGCAGAAGCGGATGAACCTGTGGAGATGAACTTTGTCCGCAAACACGCGATTAAACAAGCCGAGGAGATGGGGGTGAACCTGCGTCAAGCGGCGACTCGGGTCTTCTCCAATGCGTCGGGGTCCTATGCGGCCAATATCAACCTGGCGGTGGAAAACAGCACTTGGGAGGAAGAGTCGGAATTGCAAGAGATGTATCTGACTCGTAAGTCCTTCGCCTTCAATGCGGATAATCCCGGCATGATGGAACAAGACCGCAAGGTGTTTGAGTCGGCCCTGTCGACGGCGGATGCAACCTTCCAAAACTTGGATTCTTCGGAAATCAGTTTGACGGATGTGTCCCACTACTTCGATTCTGACCCGACGAAGGTGGTCTCGAAGTTACGCAAGGATGGCAAGAAACCCAATTCTTATATTGCGGATACGACGACGGCCAATGCCCAGGTTCGCAGTCTCTCGGAAACGGTGCGTCTGGATTCTCGGACGAAGATGCTGAACCCGAAATGGTATGAGGGGATGTTGTCTCATGGTTATGAGGGGGTTCGGGAACTCTCGAAACGCTTGGTGAACACCATGGGTTGGTCGGCGACGGCGGACGCGGTGGATAACTGGGTGTATGAGGAGGCGAATGAGACCTTTATTAAGGATAAGGAGATGCAGGAACGCCTGATGAATCTCAATCCTCATTCTTTCCGCAAGATGGTGGGAACGTTGCTGGAGGTCCATGGCCGTGGCTATTGGGAAACCAGTGATGAGAACCTCGAACGTCTGATGGAGTTGTATCAACAGGTTGAGGACCGCATTGAAGGGGTTGAGTAAGCCGCGAGGTTAAGGCTTTTTCTCTCTTCAGATGTATTGTGGCCCCCTTCTCAATGAAGGGGGCTTTTTTGACGATTTTTCGATAACCTTACCCTACACTCCCAGAACGGCTCGCGATCGCTCTCAATGTCTTCCAACGTCATCGAACATCAACCTCGAAACACCGCGTTAAGCTGAGTTGGCCAAAATTGGTTAAAATTCGGCTAGCTTTTCCATTCGCACCCTCCTCACACCCGACAAGGAATACCATTATGGTCAACGCCTTACTACGGCGGCTGTCACGGCGATCGCTGCCCCTGTTTTTTCTGGGCCTACCGCTACTGCTTCCCCTACCGGTTCACAGCCAACCGACCACCGTTGAGAGGACTCAGAACGATGGCGAGATTCGTGACCCAGCCTCAGAAACCGCCCCTCCTGGCTTGGTCGTGGAAGCCGGAGATGCCCCCATTGACGCTACCATTGCCCTGCGGATGCAGCAAGAACTCAGCCAACTCCTCGGACGAGTCGAGAGTGCTTTGATTGCAGCCCAAACTTTGGGAAACTTAGGGGATGTTGCCCTTCAAGCCTTAGATGCTGGGGGAGATGGAGTTGGCCTGGGCTATGATGACGGGGCGCGAGTGGCGGCGGCCAAAACCCTCTTGCGGGACTTTCCTGAGTTAGTGCGACAACAGCATTATGGCGAGGCGCGATCGCGATGGCTAGAGGCGCGATCGCAACTGTGGCAGAGTTATCCCAACGATCGCCCCCGCAACAGCGCCCCAGAAGTGCGTTCAATCTGGCTCGATCGCGGCACCATCGTAGCCGCCGGGTCCAAAGCCGGCCTAGAACCCCTCTTTGACCGCTTGGCCCGGGCCGGGATTAACACGGTTTTCTTTGAAACCCTCAACGCCGGCTATCCCATCTACCCCAGTCAAATCACCAATTCCCAAAATCCCCTCACTGAAGGCTGGGACCCCCTGCAAGCCGCCATTGAATTGGCGCGGGAACGGGGTATGGAACTCCATGCTTGGGTGTGGACGTTTGCCGTGGGTAACGAAGCCCATAACCGCCTCCTGGGGCAGTCTTCCAGCTTCCTTGGCCCCATTCTCGACGACCATCCCCAATGGGCTAACCTTGACCATCGCGGTGACATCCGTCATCGGGGGTCCCGCAAAACCTTCCTCGATCCAGCCAACCTCGAGGCCCGCTGGTATCTCATCCGCATCATCGATGAGATTGTCCTGAATTACGACGTGGACGGGATTCAACTCGACTATATCCGCTATCCCTTCCAAGACCCCAGTGCTGAACGCAGTTATGGCTATGGCGAAGCCGGGCGATCGCGGTTTCAGGACTTAACGGGAGTCGATCCCATCACCCTCTCCCCCAATCAAGTTGACCTTTGGAACCGGTGGACGCAATTCCGAGTTAACCAAATTACAACCTTTGTCGGCGACGTTCATGAACTTCTACAACGCCGTAACCCCGAGTTGATTCTCTCAGCGGCGGTGTTTCCCCAATCCCGCCACGATCGCACCCATAAAATCCAACAAGACTGGGAAAGCTGGATTGAAGCCGGTATCATCGATGTCATCGTCCCCATGACCTACGCCGCTGATACCAATCGTCTCGGACGACTGATGACTCCGATGTTGGCCGATATACCGCCAGGAGCGTTACTGGTTCCCTCGGTGAAACTCCATGATTTGGCTGATATCGTTGCTGTTGATCAAATGCAGTTGATTCGCGATTTACCCACCAGTGGTTATGCACTGTTTGCTGCTGAACGACTCGTAGATAACTTAAAAGAGATTTTGCAACAAACCCACGGGGAAAATAATGTTGCCCAACCGATTCCCTACCGTCAACCCTTCAAAGCTGCCCTCGACCGACATCGCGCCCTGAAATCAGAATGGCAGTTCATTTTAGCGGCTGAACAGTTGTGGATTGATGATGAGAAATTGCGCCTTTGGCAAGCGAGCGATCGCGCCTTTGTTGAAGCCTTAGAACAGCTTGCCGAACAACCCAGTCGAGCGCAAGTGGTCGTGACGCGCGATCGCCTCGATCAGCTACAACAAGGATTGCCCCAATGGCTAAGTCTCCATCGCGTCAACAATACCTATCAAGTTGACACTTGGGAACATCGTCTTCAGGCGATCGAAGAACTCCTCGCCTACGGGGAACGACGCTTAGCAAACTAATTTTTGACCAAGTTTTTTGACTATAAAATGTTAGTTTTGTCAATCGCTTTAACAACTTTTTTAGCAAAATTTGTGACAAAAAAGTTGAGTATAGCAATCGAAGATTGGCTTAGGACACTCTGAGCTGGGAGAGAATTCCCTACCTCTTGCCTTCTTCCTCCCAGTTCCGGTGTTCCCAGTTCCGGTGTTCCCAGTTCCGGTGTTCCCTTCTTTTGCCTCTTGCCTCTTGCCTTCTTATCCCCTATTTTTTGTACTATTCAGACCAACTTTTGCTATATCAACATGAACCAATGGCAGCGATTTCTCAAAAACCTAGGCGATTGGCGAGGGTCATTTAGCCAATTTTCACCTCAAGGAAATCTCTTCAAAGATATCCCCACCCGCGTCACCCTAGAAGGCGTCGAAGACAATGGTTGTGTTCAGCAAAAGGTCTTTAAATATCCCCCAGGCGAACCTGAACCCCAGCCAATTGAACTCACCTATCGCACCCTAGGACGAAATATCCTCTTTTTTGAAACGGGCTACTTTTCCTTTGGTTCCGTGCAATTTTCCCCCATCGCCGACTTTGGTGCCGAACAGGGATTGATTCATAACCAACGGCGGCTGCGACTGGTACAACTGTTTAAAAACGGGGAATTTAGCGGCGGAACCCTCATTCGTGAAGTCCTCGATGGGGTGGACATCCCCGAATCCACCCCCTTAACCGTCGATGAACTGATTGGCCAATGGCGGGGAACGGTAACAACAGAATACCCCGATTTTCGCCCTCCTGACTCCTATGAAAGTCATCTGAGTATCAGTCGTGAGGGAAATCAACTTCAGCAGTCATTAACCACATCAACCTGGCAATTATCCTCAACCGGAGAAATCGACGGAAATTGCATTCTCTTCAACCGCGCTAGTGAACCCCGACAACTCCTCCTCCTCCCCGACGGCGCATCCTGTCTCTGTCCCCTCAAAATTCCCCGCCAACAGCCCTTTTTCCTCGAAATTGGCTGGCGACTCGGCGACGGAGTACGCGCACGCTTATTACGCAATTATGACGCCACTGGGCAATGGGTGAGTTCGACCCAAATTATCGAAGAAAAAACCACAGACTAGAAACTTTCTTGAACAATTACTGTTTATTTTGAGTCATCGCCACCACCGCGTTGACGGTGACTTCAAAACCCAAATTATAACTTGGCAAAACATCATCTCCCGAACAAATAATGGGTAAACTATCACCCTGCCAGACCCAAACTTGCTCATGATGAAAATCAATCAACCAAGCCAATTTTGTACCCTTGGCGAGACAGTGAATAATCTTAGTTTGTAAGTCTAACGTACTTTGGTCGGAGGAGCGAATTTCAATCAACCAATCTGGAGCGCCCTGGAAGGGGCCATCCTCATCAGACAGGCGTTCCCCAGCAATAACCACAATATCCGGAACCGGTGAATAGGGCGGAATAATACAACGTAACTCTTGTATGGCCTCGAACTCATCCGTGCGCTCATTGATGTAGTTAACGAGATTGCGTTGCAGCCGTGAATGAAACAGAGTGGGCATCGGTTTTTGAACAACTCGCCCCTCAATGAGTTCCCAGGCCGGAGACGACTCAAGATTGGCTTGAGCCAAAAATTCCGTCAGAGACATGGAGGTGAGTAACTG
>SIHH01000060.1:10648-17579 GCA_004299065.1 Phormidium sp. SL48-SHIP
ACTCAAGATTGGCTTGAGCCAAAAATTCCGTCAGAGACATGGAGGTGAGTAACTGGGACATATAATGACCAAATATAATGAAAAATGACCAAAATCTCGGGTTTTCAGGATTGGTGGTAATCAGAGGAGTTTATCAAAAAGTGGAACCCTGGCCGTAGGGGCAATCCCTTGTGGTTGCCCTGTCCAGGTTTTGTATCCACGTAAATGTCATGAAAGAATTTCCTTCATCAGTTCCTGAGGAGTCGCCGGGGAACATTTTCCTTCAAAAAACTCATTTTGTGCTTCATTAACATCCCGAATGCGATCGGCTCTGTTGCGATCGCGGAGGCGATTTTGCAAAATACGAATCAAATCTTCTTGCTCTTCGACAGACAAGCGATCGGCAGAGTCCAAAATATCTGCAAAATTTTGGGGTGTCATCATCGTCCTCTATGATTAAGGCAGCAAGTTCAAGCGTATTCCATTTTAAGCTAATTTACCCATTGATGTCTTCTGCAACTTGTCTTCTGCGATCGACGTAAGAGCTATTGGACGTAAGAGCTATTGGAAGCCCGGGCTGTCCCGTTAGCGAAGACACGTGTCAGCGTCAGGTAGTTGACACGCTACAATGATCAATTGACCCATCAGCTTAAGCCAACCCCCATGACCCTCGAAACTGCCGTAGAATTCCAAGACGAATTTGACGTGGTAGTGGTGGGTGCAGGACACGCCGGATGTGATGCTGCCCTCGCTACAGCCCGTCTCGGTTGCCGTACCCTGCTATTAACCCTGAATTTAGACAAAATCGCCTGGCAACCCTGTAATCCGGCCGTTGGCGCCCCAGCGAAGTCGCAACTGGTGCATGAAGTGGATGCCCTCGGCGGCGAAATCGGCAAAATGGCCGATCGCACCTACCTACAAAAGCGCGTCCTCAACGCCTCCCGAGGCCCCGCCGTTTGGGCGTTACGGGCGCAAACGGATAAACGGGAATATGCCGCCGTGATGCGCCAAATTGTCGAAAATCAGGAAAATTTAGCCGTCCGAGAAGGGATGGTGACAGATTTGGTGTTGGGCAAAAACGACGAAATCATCGGCGTACAAACCTATTTCGGCGTCGCCTTCCGCTGTAAAACCGTCATTCTCACCACCGGAACCTTCCTCGGTGGGGTGATTTGGGTCGGCAACAAATCCATGCCCGCAGGACGGGCTGGGGAGTTCGCGGCGGTGGGTTTAACGGAAACATTGCAAAAATTGGGGTTTGAGACCGATCGCCTCAAAACAGGGACACCAGCCCGTGTAGACAAACGGTCCGTGGATTATAGCCAAATGGAACCGCAACCCCCCGATGAGGAGGTACGCTGGTTTAGTTTTGACCCCGAAGCATGGGTTCAACGGGAACAAGTCAACTGCTATCTAACCCGAACCACTGCCGCAACCCATAAAATCATTCAGGACAACCTACATCTGTCCCCCGTCTATGGCGGCTGGGTGGATGCCAAAGGGCCTCGCTACTGTCCGAGTATCGAGGATAAAATTGTCCGCTTTGCTGACAAACCCAGTCATCAAATTTTCATTGAACCCGAAGGGCGAGATTTCCCGGAATTGTATATTCAAGGGTTCTCCACGGGACTCCCGGAACGCTTGCAAGTGCAGATGTTGCGGACGTTACCGGGGATGGAAAACTGCGTCATGTTGCGTCCCGCCTATGCGGTCGAGTATGACTATCTCCCGGCCACCCAATGTTTCCCCACCTTGATGACAAAACGAGTTGAGGGGCTATTTTGCGCCGGACAAATCAATGGAACCACCGGCTATGAAGAGGCGGCGGCCCAGGGAATTGTGGCCGGGATTAACGCGGCCCGCTTTGTCCGGGGTCAGGAGATGATTGTCTTCCCTCGCGAGGAGAGTTATCTGGGAACTCTGATTGATGACCTTTGTACGAAAGAGTTGCGGGAACCCTATCGTATGTTAACCTCGCGCTCGGAATATCGCTTGGTGTTGCGATCGGATAACGCCGATCGCCGTCTAACCCCCCTAGGACGCGAAATTGGCCTCATTGACGATCGCCGCTGGCAACTCTTCCAACGCAAACAAGCCAATATCGCCGCCGAAAAACAACGTCTGCAAGACAATCGCGTCAAGGGTCATGATGAGATTGGCCAACAAATCATTGCTGAAACCGGTCAAGGGATTAAAGGGTCCGTCACCCTCTCGGATTTATTGCGTCGTCCCAAGTTCCATTATCTCGATTTAGACCGTTTGGGACTCGGGAATCGGCAGTTAACCACAGCCGAACGGGAAGGGGCCGAAATTGACATCAAATACTCCGGCTATCTGCAACGGCAACAACGGCAAATTGACCAAGTGAGTCGGGAAGCCAATCGACCGCTACCGGTGGATTTAGACTATGATGCCATTGAAACCCTCTCGAAAGAGTCTCGGGAAAAACTCATGAAAGTTCGCCCGGTTACCGTCGGTCAGGCGAACCGCATTGGCGGTGTCAATCCAGCGGATATCAATGCCCTCTTGATTTTCCTGGAAACCCGTAATCGTAAACAGGCGGCGGCAACAACTAGCCGTTAATTTCGGGTCTTCTGGATATCGGGCGGAATTTGTTGCATGGTATACCCAATTGTCGGGGCGAAAAATCCCCTCCCAGGAGGGGTAGGGGTGGGTTATGCCCCGACAGCAACGGATGTAATCTGCCATAAATTCTCCTGATTACCCTAAACCCAGAAGACCCTTAATTTCTGACTTGGGCCGAGTTTGATTCATGAAGTTTGACCGATGACACGGGGAAATCCGGGAGCGTGGCTTATCTGGGCGGCGGTTCTGGCTGCACTTTCTGATAGGCGAGAACCGCCTCACTCCCAGCTTCAACGACATCATTGGGCAAGCTAGTTAGGGGATTGTTGTCTACATAGAGATATTTCAGCTTCGGCATTTGGGCTAAATCCGCCGGTAACTGATTTAATTGTGTATTGCGGACATTGAGGATTTCTAACTCTTGCAATTGGGTGATCTCCCCAGGCAGAGTACCGATGGGGTTATCCCAAAGGGCTAAGTTTTTTAGCTGTTTCAACTGCAAAATCTCTCGGGGAAATCTGTTAAATTTATTACCCCCTAACGCCAATTCTTGCAATTGATGGAGTTGTGCGATCGCCGCCGGAAAATCACGAAAGGCATTGCTACTCACGGCTAAGGAGTTCAACTCCGAAAGTTCCGCTAAACAAGGCGGCAAATCTTGCAATTTATTACCACTAATCGACAAAATTTGCAAGTCTTTGAGCTGACAAATTTCATCGGGTAATGTTTCGATTTGGTTGTTGTATAAATACAACTCAGTCAATGCCGTTAGATGACCAATTTCGGCAGGCAAATCTCGAAGCTGATTGTCATTGAGATACAGTCGTTTTAACTGCTTTAAATGGTAAATTTCGGCAGGGAGCTGTTCAAGTTGATTGAAGCCTAATCCCAGTTGAGACAAGTATTGTAAGCGGGAGATTTCAGAGGAAACCTCACCAATCGGATTATGGCTGAGAGAGAGGCTGTGCAGATTTTCTAAATTGCAAATGGCTTGGGGAAATTCCGAGAGGCGATTTTGCCGCAGCGACAGGTTACGCAGACGGGTGAGGCGGTAGAAGTTGTCGGGAATCTGACTGAGTTGATTGTCTCGCAACGACAATTCTCGCAAGCTAAATAGCTTACTCAAGCCCGAGGGGATTTCCCGAAGCCGATTGTTATTAACATGAAGTTTTTCGAGATATTGAAGTTGATTGAGATCGACTGGAATG
Organism: Phormidium sp. SL48-SHIP; assembly: GCA_004299065.1. Taxonomy (GTDB): domain Bacteria; phylum Cyanobacteriota; class Cyanobacteriia; order Cyanobacteriales; family Geitlerinemataceae; genus Sodalinema. Next base: position 14,422 of record SIHH01000060.1, read on the forward strand.
TCTCGGAGAAGATTTCCACTAATATAAAGTTCTCGTAATTGACTAAGTTTTAAAATTTCGCGGGGAAATTCCTCAAACTCGTTCCACTCTAAATCGAGTAACTTCAGGTTTTGCAACCGTTCAAGTTGAGGAGGGAGACAACGTAGGGCATTTCCGCTGAGACTGAGAGCGACCAATTGGTCCAGTTCACCAATCTCAGGAGGGAGTTCGGTTAAGCCGCGATCGCACAGATCGAGGGCTTTCGACTGCGATCGCAGGGTAGATTGCAGGATATCCAGGGTATTCTCGGACGTCATGGGTTCTCTTAGACAGAAGACAGTGAGCATTTGGCGGTCATAAGCCAGTTGCACCCTGGGGGGGATGGTAACGGCTGAGCGCCTCCTAAAGATGGTATTGGGGGAGTTGAGATGACGAACCCTATGGCAAGGCATAGCTTCATTTTAAGATATCGCCGTTGAGGATGAGCCTCGGCGATCGCCAGCAAGGACAACAACACCTTACCCCCCCACCCGGATCTACAAGCCGCTGAGGACCCCCTAGAGCGTCTCTGAGACCAACCGATCTGTAATTGAGAGAGTCTTCAGACAAACCCGGTTGATCCAGGCGTATCATAGAGAGCATAACTGTCGTACTTAACCCAGGTAGAGCCGTCTGAGACGACCCGAGAAAGGCTCTAACGGTACGACAGGACAATTTCATCCTTCAAGAACCCAGACCTATGGATATTAATGAACTTGGCAATTTAGAAAATTCGGTGAGTAGCCTCTTATCCTTGGCGAAAGCCGAGTTGGAAGAAAACCGCCTTCAGCAACAGCGCGATGTGCAGATCGAAGAGAAAACCAAAGAAATCGAGGCGAAGCTGAAGCCACTCTTAAACCAGGTGCAAGCCATGTTGAGGCAATACGAAGCCGAAAACATCCCCGAAAGCACCGGCCGGCAAAAACTCGAACAAAAAGCCAAAGAAATCCAGGAACAACTCGACAATGCCCCCCTGTTAGCCGCTCAAACCGTCGATCGCCAACTCATCTTATACGAAGAACGTCTCCTAGACGAACAGTTATCCGAACAAACTCACCAATGGAGACTCGCGCTCAAGCAAGACTTGCTTGAAACCATCTCCGATCAAAATGACTTCTTTAGCGCCACAGATGTCGCCGTCGCACTACGAGGCTACACCACCGACTTAAAAGCCATTGATGCCCTCGAAGAAGTCGTCGAAGCACTGATTGAGCGAATTAACCTTCTGAGTGAGGAAGGCCCTGTGGCACGATTGCGGGGAACCCACGAACAGACCCTCAACTTTATCTATCATAAGGCGATGGAGAATCGCTCCCGAGTCGAACGTCCCTCGGAAGTACAGCCACGAACTCGACATCGAACCTCGGAAAAACGCCCCAATCCCTACAGTCAACTCGCCGGAAAAGTCGTGGTCTTTGGCGGACACGATCGCCTCGCCACCGCCGTCAAGAACCGCCTACGCGACTCCAATGTAGAGTTAGTCTGGTGCACAGCCCAGGAAGGGTTACAAATGGCGCAACAGGTCGAAAACCATATCTATAGTGCTGACCTACTGCTGATTATTACCGGCTATGCGAGCCATTCTCTGACCGAGAAAGCCATGCAGGTGGCACAGAAAGCGGGCAAAACTCCCGAAATGGTCAATACAACGGGGATGACCCGAGTCTTAGAGGCGATCGAACTGGGGTTAAAAACCAAACTTCTCGCCAGTCAGTTTTCTAAAACGGCGTAGAAGCCGGCAACAGACACAACGAAGGGGCAATCCCTTGTGGTTGCCCTCTTCCGGCTGCCTCCCCTCAGAAAGATTTGACGGAGTTTTGGTAAAACCCACTATAATTCAGTTAACATTTTGTTAACGTCCCATCCCGTCATCTTTTTTCACTGTGTTTACGACCGTACCGTTCTCCCAACCCAGCCAATCCCAACTTCCTGACGATCTCTTCGCGGCGATCGCCACCCTCAAGCAGGATCTCAACGCCATCATCCTGGCCCATTACTACCAAGATCCCGACATCCAAGACGTCGCCGACTATATCGGTGACTCCCTCGGCCTCTCTCGCCAAGCCGCTAACACCGATGCCGAGGTGATTGTCTTCGCCGGAGTTCACTTTATGGCGGAAACCGCCAAAATCCTCAATCCCCAAAAACTGGTCCTTCTCCCCGACTTAGAGGCCGGCTGTTCCCTAGCCGATAGCTGCCCTCCCGAGGCCTTCGCCGCCTTCAAAGCCGCTCACCCTGACCATTTGGTGGTGTCCTACATCAACTGTACCGCCGCCATCAAAGCCATGAGCGATATCATCTGTACCAGTTCCAACGCCGTCGATATCGTCAACCAAATTCCCCCAGAACAACCGATTATCTTCGCCCCCGATCGCAACCTCGGCCGTTACGTCATGGAACAAACCGGCCGTGAGTTACTCCTGTGGGATGGTAGCTGTATCGTGCATGAAAACTTCTCGGAGAAAAAACTGGTGCAATTGCAGGTTCAACATCCAGAAGCTGAAATCATCGCCCACCCTGAATGTGAACCCCCAGTCTTACGTCACGCTAACTATATCGGTTCAACCACGGCCCTGCTGAACTACGCTCAACAGAGTCAACGCAGTTCCTTCGTTGTGGCCACTGAACCGGGCATCATCCACCAAATGCAGAAAGCGATGCCCAGTAAAACCTTCATCGCGGCGCCTCCGACGGGAACCTGCGCCTGTAATGAATGTCCTCATATGCGCCTCAACACCCTGGAGAAACTCTATCTGGCTATGAAACAGCGTCAGCCTGAAATCACCCTCCCGGAAGATGTCCGCCTGGCTGCCCTCAAACCCATTGAACGGATGTTAGAAATGAGTCGCTAGGTTGCGCGATCGTGGATAGTTAACTGTGGATAGTTAACTGTGGATAGTTAACTGTGGATAGTTGACAGGAAACCGTTGACAGCCATGTTTTTAGCCACAACAGACAGGACGTTTTTGAATCCTGTAGTCCTTTCATAACGCCTATTTTGCGGCAATAAACTGCCAACAATAAACTGTCAACAATAAACTGTCAACTATTCACGATTCACGACAATTACGCACCGACCGATTCTTTGGCAGCATAGAGAACTTCCGCCGTAATCGAGTCAACACCTCGTTCACGAGCGA
>SIHH01000376.1 GCA_004299065.1 Phormidium sp. SL48-SHIP
GACCATTCTGGTACAGCGCGGGACTTATCGCCCCTCAAACTCCCCAGAAGTTAAATGGGAGTTGGTGTGCGAGATGATGAGGCGATCGTGTTGGCTGTTGTTAACATGAACGCCTCAAAACGAAGGGTCTGAGGAAGCGGTTTGCATCTGCGCGATCGCCGTCCCGAGTTGGCGTAGGCGATCGCTCACTTCTAGGTTCAATTCCCGAGGTTGCAACGCCGCTGGAAGTTCCGAGAGTAACGCCGGATTGCCTCGATACCATTCATTCATGGCCACACCATCCCAGGCCCCTTTGAGGTCTCGGAATTTGTCTAGTAATCCCTGGAGTTCTTGCAGAGCATAGGATTCTAAACTAGCTGCATTAAAGACGGCAATTTGCAAGTATTCTTCAAAAATCTTAATATCTGTTTCAACTTCAAAAATTACCTCATCTTCGGGATTTTTAAACTCGTCAAAGGTTTCAATGAGGCTCGTGATTTCTCGGACTCCTAAGACTTCCTGGCGTAAGGCACTATCGAGGAGGAGTTGAAAGCCATAATTGGCATAGCGTTTTAAGACTCGAAGTGCTGGTTCGTCGCCACTATAATAATTATCTAAAATTTCAATATCAACCCCGAGATTTTTGATAATACTGCGGCGGGTGTCACTCTTGACGGGACTGCGAATTAAGGCATCGGCAACGGGACGCGCGAAGCGTAAATACAAGACTTGCAGGCTATGCTGTAGTTTTTCGAGGTAATAGTCCGAGTTTTCAATGAGGCGAGATTCCACTTGCGAACTTCCCCAAAGCTGTTGGGTCATGTAGGCCATTAAGATGGCACATTGTTCTTGTAATTCGATCGCCAATTGGTCGGCGATCGCATCTAAATGCTGTTTAACATCGTTATATAAATCCTCTCGCCAGACAATGTTGGCCTTAGTACGGTCAAACACTGGGTTAGAATTGGCTGCAAAAATACGGTCTCGTTTCTCAAGAGTGGTCTGCCGCAAATGCTGCATTTCGCTCTCTAAGACTTGTAGATAGCGTTGTCTGAGTTTTTTTAAGCTTTCGGCGGCGTTGAAATGTAGCTTTGAGTCGTTAGATGGGGAGGTGGCGCGGTAAAAGTCTTGTAAATCTGCTTTGATTTGCTCCCATTTCTTAGACCACCATTGGGTGAACTCAATCCGTCGCGCTTCTTCTTCTCGTTGTTTGGCTTCTTCGGGATTTTCGGGGTAGCGTTGATGGACGAGATGATAAATGTCTTTGGCGGTGTTAAAGGTTGTCTGGAGGGAGGCTTCGCAGCGTTTTTGTAATACGGAAACTCGTTCGGTGTTGATGTAGGCCTCAATTCTGGTTTTGATTTCGGGAATCCCGGTGGCCTGTTGGCTTAACTCCTCCAGGCTGTGGCTGTGGGTGAGGCTTTCAAGGCGCGATCGCACCGCCTGGGGGGAACCGACTTCTGATTGAGTTTGGCGATTGGCCAGGCTATTTAACACCAGATAGGCTCCCGCTGACCCTCCGACGATACGATGTTTGGGTAAGTTGGCCCGTTTGTGCCAGTCGGCGGCGGCTTCCTCAATATGGGTTTGCAAGGCTTCGGCACTTCCGAGGCTATCAATATGACTGAGAAAGACAAACAGTTTCTCGGCAATTTTGATGTTTTTATCTCCCTGTTCTGTAAATTGGATGATTTCGAGTTCTGCTTCTCGGATACTACGAAAGCGTTGAATGACAATCACTGCATCGCAATCGGCAAGAATCGCCTGTGCTTCATCCACGTGTTTGGCTAAGCCGGAGTCGGAACCGGGAACGTCATAAAAGACAATTCCATCGGCTTGGGCCAGTTGATTGGTGTAAAGTCGCGCTTCTAAGACAGCATAAGCATAGCGATCGTTGGCGACATATTGCTGGAGAGGTTCCCGGATATCTTCGAGACGGGTAAAGGGAAAGGTTAAGTCCCCACCCCGTCGAACTTCGGCTAAAGTTTGCCGATTCGCATCAATGGTTTTGAGGTCTTCTTTGGCGTCGCTTTGTTCCAACTCTTGCAAAAAGGTCTCGAATTGTTCCTGGCTACGGACTTTGATTTCTAGCCGTTGTTCGGCTTCACTGGCCACCGAGTAAATTTGTGTGGTGGTGAAGGTGCAACGTCCCCCTTTGGCGGGAAGTAAGTCACATTGCAGCCAAGCATTGATGAAGGTGCTTTTTCCCGCTTTCTCTAAGCCAACGACGGCGATGCGAAATTCGCCTTTTTTGAGGCGATCGCGTTGTCGTCGGGTTGGTTCAACCTCTTGCTGTAATTGTTCTCTCAAGTCTCTGGGAACTTCCGCCTGGGGTAAGTTCGCCAGGTTGAGCGCGTGCTGAGAGAGCGTCAGCGCGTCATCGAGACGGCTGGTGTAGTAAGAGGAGGCGGTTTTCCAATCCATAGAAAATGAGGGAGGTTAGATGCGGTTAAAATGCTCTCGGCCCGATAGGTTGGCGAGAAGCAGGCGCTTTTTAAGTTTGCCAGTTTCTGTCTGGGGTAAGCGTTTTTTCAGTCCATAACAACTGGAGTTGCCAATCATGTTTCCTCCATCTTCAATTTGAATGCGAATGTAAACATCTCGTTCACTGTCGGGAAGAATTGGCTCTGAGGTGCGTTGTAAATCCTGTTCAAGAGAGTCTAAATCTCTCGATGGAAGACAACAGAAATAGGCGCAATTGTCAATCAGTTCACAGATTTGCTCTCGGGTTAACGTTTGCGGAGGAGTCAGATTGCTCACTAGCCGTGCTGGAACGATTAAACACAATTCGGCCGTGATGCGTTGCTGG
>SIHH01000377.1 GCA_004299065.1 Phormidium sp. SL48-SHIP
GGGGCAAAAGGCAAGAGGGAAGAGGGAAGGAGGTTTCACGGTTCCCTCTCAACGCTCAACGCTCAACGCTCAACTGTCTAGGGTACTCAGTTGACTGGAGAGGTAGTCGGCGGCGACTTGGACCATGGTGATGGCCCCATCGTAGGTCATGCGGGTGGGACCGAGGAGGCTGAGACTTCCGACCGCTTGAGATCCTCGGCGATAGGTGGCGGAGACGAGGGTACACGATCGGATCGGTTCGAGGGGATTCTCGGACCCAATGCGGACATTGACGCGGCGATCGCTCCCGAGGGGTTCGGAGGGTTCAAACATCAGAGGAAACAGTTGTTCTTGTTCCTCTTCGAGGAGTTGTACCAGAGACTGGATCTGTTGCAACTCGGTAAACTCGGGCTGTCGTAGAACTTCGGCTAACCCACTCATGGCCATCGGGCTAATGGTGGGAGGTTCGAGGCGTTGCGCTAGATCCACAAATAGGGTTTTGAGGCTGTCGGCGTAGCGTTGGAATTGGCGATCGAGTTCGCCCCAATCTAAGGCCGCTAAATCGGCGATGGTTTTCCCTCGTAACTGACTGTTGAGGAAATTCGAGAGAATTTGCAGTTCGCGATCGAGAATCTCAGGATCGGGGTTCTCGTCGGCCCCATCCCCGGAACTGGGGACGCTCATTAACATCGATTGGGTTTGATAGGCATCGGTGACCACAATCAGCATCACCTGACCGGGGTCAACTTGCAAGAGTTGTAAATGGCGCAAACTGGCGGTGTGAATTTGCGGCAGAGAGATGAGGGTAATATAGCCGCTGAGAGTCGAGAGAATCTGCGCTGCACCCCGTAACACCGCTTCGAGACTCCAGGTTTCCCAATTGAGACGTTCTGCAAATAGCCGTTGGGCGCGATCGGCGAGAGTATCGGAGGGGGTCATCAGATAGTCAACATAGACGCGATAGCCGAAATCCGAGGGAACCCGTCCGGCGGAGGTATGGGGTTGATACAACATCCCCGCTTTTTCGAGAAGTCCCATTCCTGAGCGAATGGTGGCAGAACTTACACTGAGATTATAGTCATCCACGAGGGATTTAGAGCCGACCGGTTCCGCCGTCGCAATGTAGTGACGGACGGTCGCCCAGAGAATCTGTTGTTGTCGATCCGTTAACGCGAATTGCCCAGTCATTGATATCTGTTTAAAGGTTTTGGTTGAGGTTTTGCTGGTAACGCCGGTAATCTTAAAAAAGGTTTTATGTTTTCCCTATCATAGACGGAGAGTTCCGAGATGGGGGTTCAGGAAGAACGATCGCCGCCGAGGCTGAGGCTTTGCGCGATCGCCAAACCTCGATACACTGATGAGGCACAATCAGGCACTGTCTAAGCTAATCCATGTCCGTCACCGATCGCCTACAAGGACTGAATATCTATCTGATTGGGATGATGGGATCGGGGAAGAGTACCACCGGAACTCACCTCGCTCGTCAGCTTCACTATCGCTATTTTGACACTGATACGTTGATTGAACAGGTTGCTGGCCAGTCGGTTGGCGATATCTTCGCCCAGGAGGGGGAAGCCGGCTTCCGACAACTCGAATCTCAGGTTCTCTCGCAGTTGTCCGCCTATCAACGGTCAGTCATTTCCACGGGAGGCGGCATTGTGGTGGAGTTAAGTAACTGGAGTTTTCTGCGCTACGGTGTCGTCATCTGGCTAGATGTGGCCCCAGATCTCCTGTTTGAACGACTCCAGGCGGATCAGAGTCGTCCCCTGTTGCAAACGGCTGATCCTCGCCAGACCCTAGACACCCTTTTAAACGAGCGGCGATCGCGCTACGAACAAGCGGATTTACGCATTGAGGTAACCGCCGCCGATAGCCCAGAAGCCGTCAGCCAACGGATTCTCGCCACCCTCCCCCAAGTCCTGAAAGCCCAGTCCACGCCACCTGAAACCGCCAATGGGACTCACACTTAAGCAGGTTGTTCCCTGGGGGCGATCGCTGGCCGACTACCGCCAGATGTTCGCCCTCAGCGACGGGGACTTGCAAGGAACCGTCCTCGACTGTGCGGGGGGACCTTCGAGTTTTAACGCCGAAGCCACGGCCCGAGGAACCGCTGTGATCTCTTGTGACCCCATCTATCAGTTTTCCGTCGCCGAGATTCAGCAACGGATTCAGGAGACTTATCCTAAGATTATTGAGGCCTTAGAAGACAACCGCGATCGCTTCGTCTGGGATGACTTCCGCAGCCCCCAGCATCTCGGGGAGGTGCGTCTAGCCACCATGGATCGCTTTCTGGAGGATTTCCCCCAAGGACTCGCCCAAGGACGCTATCGCAACGAGATATTACCAAAACTCTCATTCAAAACCGGTCAATTCGACCTCGCCCTCTGTGGCCATCTCCTGTTTAGCTATTCCCAACAGCTTGACCTCGACCTTCACCTCAACGCCATCAAAGAACTCGCCCGCGTCGCCCGAGACGTGCGAATTTTCCCGATTGTGACCAACTTCGCCGGGGACATCTCCCCCCATTTAGGGCCAATTCTCGAACAACTCCCCCAAGCGGGCTATACTCTGCGAGTTGAAACCGTCCCCTACGAGTTTCAGCGCGGCGGAAACCAAATGTTACGGGTATTTCCCAGCCAGTAGCCCCATTTCTCCCCCATAACTGTTCACCGTTAACCGTTTCGTGACCCCCGTAGAGGTTAACTATTAACGTTGCGACAGGACAATCCCTTGTGGTTGCCCATACCTGTTCCCTATTCCCTATTCCCTATTCCCTATTCCCTATTCCCTGTTCCCTGTT
>SIHH01000378.1 GCA_004299065.1 Phormidium sp. SL48-SHIP
CCTTTCCCCATGTCTGATCCCCTACAACAACTCTTCTCCACCATCTGCGATCGCCGCGACAATCCCAGCGAGGAATCCTATACCTGTAAACTCCTGGCTGGAGGAGACAATAAGATTTTGAAGAAAATCGGCGAAGAAGCCGCCGAAGTGGTCATGGCCTGTAAAGATGACGACCCGGATGCGATCGCCTCAGAAGTCGCAGATCTGCTCTACCATACTCTTGTTGCCATGGCCCACCATCATGTCGATGTCGATGCGGTCTATCAACACCTCGAGGCCCGCCGACGCTAACTCACTTTCGGAGATTTGCCGATGTCTCTCGACGTTACAGCAGGCGAAGCCCTGATCCAAAACAACTTAGAGAAATTTCTCTTAGTTCTCTCCGTCTCCCTCACCGTCGCCACCCTGTCGCGAACAGTGAGCTGGATGCGGCAGATCCCCTACACCCTATTATTGGTCATCGTCGGGGTCTTCCTCGCCTTTGAAGATGTCCGTTTGGTGAATTTGTCGCCGGAACTCATTTTGGAGATTTTCCTGCCCCCCTTGCTCTTTGAAGCCGGTTGGAACCTCCATTGGAAGAACCTCAAAAAAGATTTATTCCCCGTCACCTTGTTCGCCATCGTTGGGGTGATGATTTCCATCTTCGGCATCGGCTGGATGCTGGCCAGTTTTACCGCCATTCCTCTACCCGTCTGTTTGTTGGTGGGGGCGAGTCTGTCGGCCACCGATCCGGTGTCTGTGATTGCCCTATTTCGTGAGTTGGGAGTGGGGGAACGGCTGACGACGTTGATGGAAGGGGAAAGTCTGTTTAACGACGGCGTGGCGGTTGTGGCGTTTGGCTTGCTGCTTGGCTTAGCCACCGGAACCCAGGAATTTTCCCTACAAGTGACGATTTCCGATTTTGCCGTGTTTGTGGGGGTTGGGGTAGGCGTAGGAAGTGCCATTGGCTTTGGTATTTCCTACCTCACCCAACGCTTCGATTTACCCCTCGTCGAACAGTCGTTAACGCTTGTCGCCGCCTACGGAACCTATGTGATTACGGAAAATCTCGGCGGTTCTGGGGTAATTGCGGTGGTGACGACGGGGGTGATTTTGGGCAATTTCGGCTCTCGCATCGGCATGAATCCGCGAACACGGCTGTTAGTGACCGAGTTTTGGGAGTTTATCGCCTTCTTCGTCAACTCAATTGTCTTCTTGTTGATTGGCGATCGCGTCCAGTTTGACAGTCTACAAGACAGTCTCATCCCCATGGCCATTGCTATTGGTGCCTTGTTGTTGACACGGGCGATCGCCATTTTTGGCTTAGGGAGTTTCAGCAACCTCGCCACCAAGTCCGGCATCAAATCCTCAGAATTGACAGTATTGTGGTGGGGAGGCTTGCGAGGGTCTGTTTCCATCGCCCTGGCGTTGAGCGTTCCCGTGATTCTCCCAGAACGGGAAGAAGTGATTGGGATTGTCTTCGGTGTGGTGTTATTTACCCTCTTGGTGCAAGGCTTAACCACGAAACCCCTACTCCAGAATCTCTCGTTACTCGACGAGAACTCCCGTAAACAGGAGTATGCCGAAGTCGTGGCCCGTCGTGCCGCCTTGGAACGGGTGTTGAGCCATCTGCAACAGCAAGACACTCGCTCCGATATTCCCCAGGATTTTTACGAGTACCAAACCTCTCTCATCCGAGGCGAACTCAAGCAGTTGGGACAACAGTTAGAGAAACTTCAGAAAGAAGATCCCGACTTAAAAGATTACGCCAGCCAAATGCTGAAAGAGCAATTGTTGGCCATTGAAGCCGATACCTATGCTGAGTTTGTCAAATCAGGGCAGTTAAATCAAGAACTGGCACCGTTTTTGCAGGGAAACCTCTAGCCAATGGGTTGACATCCCGCCGCAACGCCATGAATGTACTCACTTCCCGCCGCTAGGGAACCTCGGCGATAGTGAGCATCATGGGGTTGTCCCCACCCCAGTTGTAAGACGACTTCGAGAAAGGTTTGATTTTCCCATTTCCAGATATTCGCCCAGTCAGTTCGCGGAATTAAGGCTGAGACATCGGCGAGGGTAATGGGTTCGTAATCCTTACCCTGGTTGACACTCAAATACAAGTCCATGTCTGGGGTGACTCGTTCCCAGAATTGCAAAATCTGGGGTTTGGCTTGTCGTAGAATGTCCAAATCAGACTCAAGGGCGATCAGCCGTTCATGAACCTGGGGATAGTGCAGCGTTTGCCCCTTCAGCGTCAATTCCCGCCAGACAATCCCTGAAACGCCGTAGTCTTGCTGATAGTGGTGAATGGCTGATTTGAAGTCTTGATACGCCGAGAACCGCTGCATCGCATCCGGTTTCAGGAGGCTATCGACGGCGATATTGCCAATATAGGGATTGGCGGACAGGTTAAGCCGTTCTCCCCTCAGGCAAGCCTCATGTTCTGCGGCGAGGATGTCAATGAGTTCTTCGGTTGTATGAACCTTCACCATACCGCGATCGCCCACCCCATTGTCTTTTTCCTAGTCTGCCATGTTTTGCCGAGGTTTTCATCCTCTGTAGAGACTGTATAGACGGCTTAATAGCGACGAGGAAAGGGAAACCGATAGCGATAGCGAATCTGAACGGGGGCCTCTCGTTGAGGTAGACGACAGGCCCTGGCGGCGGAACTGGCTTCAATTTCAGTTCGTTGCGAGGTGAGTCGGGGGCCGCCACCATGATCAGTATTGGTATACAACACCCCCAAGACACAACGCCGGATATCGCGAGCCTCAATACGAGTTTGCACACCTTC
>SIHH01000379.1 GCA_004299065.1 Phormidium sp. SL48-SHIP
TCTCCCCTCGTTCCTAGGCTCTGCCTAGGAATGCCAACTGGGAGGCTCTGCCTCCCCTCTCAGCCACAACACAAGAACCCATCAGATATTCACCCTCCGAACTTACAGAATCATCTCCTGAGCCACATTCAACAATCCCTGATCATTTCCCTGAATCTCATACAAACGAGCCGCCTCCTCAAAACTAGCTCGCGATGCCCTTAAATCAAAGAACTGTCGATACGTCACACCCAAAGCATAGTGAGCATCGGCATAGTTTTCATCCAACTCAATCACCCGTTCAAAATCTTGCACTGCTGCCCTGATATTGCCAGTCTCTTGATAGGTGATACCACGATATAGATAGGGTTGTACACCATCAGGATTGAGGTCAATGGCAGTCGTAAAGTCGGCGATCGCCTCGTCATACCGTTCGAGTTGAGCATAGGCAACACCGCGATTGAAATAAATCCAATCAACATCCGGTTGTAAGCGAATCGCCTCAGTGTAATCACGTAGAGCCAACTCAGGCTCATTTAAACCCCAGTGAACCCCAGCTCGACCCGCAAAAGCGGAAGCATTCTCAGGATTCGCCTCAATCGCCTGATTATAGTCAGCCAGAGCTTGTTCGCGATCGCCTAACACAGAGAACGAAAAACCCCGATTGGCATAATAAAGCGAGGCATTCTCAGGGTCGAGAGAGAGGGCCATCGTAAAATCATCAATCGCTTCCGAATGTCGTCCCAAATAGGACATCGCCTCACCACGAGCGTTATACAGCAAAGCATTCTCCGGATCTTCGAGTAGTACCTGATTGATCGAGATAATGAAGTTCCGGGTAGATGCCAAAACTTCACTGTTCAAAAGGTCTCCCTCAGACAACAGAACACGACGGTCTAACATAACCGCCAGCGGCACACCATCTTGGAGGATTAAACTCGGACCCGTGAGCGGATTTTGGATTTGAAGATTATCCAACGAGACCTCAGTAGGGATGAAAATTTTATCCTGACCCCCGGTGAAATCCGTAATCACATCCCGGTTCGCCGGAGAATCAGCCAAAATAAACCAATCCGAGCCATCCCCACCGGTGAGCGTATCCAACCCCTCCTCTCCCCAGAGGACATCGTGACCCGGTCCCCCAATCAGAGAATCATTCCCCGAACCGCCCCAAATCGTGTCATCCCCAGCACCACCAACAATCGTGTCATTCCCCGGTCCCCCCAAGAGCCATCGTCCCACATCATTGTTTTCGAGATAGTTATCCCCATCCACGAGAAAGACGATATCCGTCAGAGGCGAACTCTGGAGGCGATCGAGTTGCTCTGACGGCAAATCAGCCATAATAATCACATCATCCCCAGAGGTGGCAAAAGCAACATCGAAGCCATCCAAAGTCACAATATCCAGAACCATCACTGATACTCCCTACGAGTTTCTACTGATTAGATGTATTTCTGGAGCCTCCGAGCTTATTCACTTTTCCGTAAAATCATCCAGAAGACTCCACGGCACCGAAAACAGGAACGATGGCCGGTCATAGGGATGTCGTCGTCCCCCTGGAATTGGCAAAAACTCTAAAGCCGCTATAGTTAGAGGCAAGATTAAAAGAGGCAAGATTAAAAGAGGCAAGATTAAGAGGTCAATCATCTCAAATTGAGATATGCACAAAATCAGTTAAATGTCAAGTCAAGGATCGATCGCAGCCATGATTCAACATCTCACCATTACCGTTCTCGTAGAGAATACAGCTCGGGGACGGGGACTATTGGGAGAACACGGCCTCTCCTGGTGGATTGAAGCCGATGGACAGCGAATTTTGTTTGATACCGGACAAGGAGCCGTCCTGACACACAACGCCGAACGGTTGAACTTGCCCTTAGCGTCTCTCGATGCGATCGCCCTGAGTCACGGTCACGACGACCATGCGGGGGGACTCTCAGAAGTTCTCTCCATTTGCGGCGATCGCGTCGACCTCTATCTCCATCCAGAGAGCCTCAAGCCAAAATATAGCCCCAGAGGCGACATTAGCGCCCCCTTACGGAACCTCGAAGCCTTACAACGTCGCGTCAAACGGTTAGTCGTCACCGCCGAACCAACCGAAATTCAGTCTGGGTTGTGGTTAACCGGAACCATTCCCCGTCGCCATCCCTTAGAAGATACCGGGGGACAATTTTGGCACGATGCCGAACACCAGCAGGTTGACGAACTTCTCGACGATCGCAGCTTATTCATTGAAACCCCAAAAGGGATCGTCGTCGTTCTCGGATGCGCTCACGCCGGAATTATCAACATTCTCGCATCGATCCGCGACGTCACCGACTCGCCAATTTACGCCGTGATGGGAGGGATGCACCTGTTGCACGCCGCTGAAGAGCGATTAGCCGCGACAATGGAAACCCTGTCCCAGTATGATATCCAGCATATTGGAGCCAACCACTGCACCGGAACCAAGGCGATCGCCCGGTTGTGGCAAGAGTTCGGCGATCGATGTTTCGAGGCTCACGTGGGAACGCGATTTGAAGTCACCCGAGACCAAAAATCCCCAGCTTCTTAGACAATGAACCGCCAGAAACCGAGGATGAGCCGATGTCGCCGTCAGGAGGGGATTCGTACACCTCACCCCGTCAGGCTTCCGCATCAATCGGACCCATGAAATACAAGCGGGTTAAACCCACCATCTAGCCCCAAAGTCAACAGATGTGGCGATCGGTGCATGGATGATAACCGCTCTCTAAAACTTACTCAAACTTAATCATTTGATGTTTAGTTCCTAGCTTGG
>SIHH01000004.1:0-12158 GCA_004299065.1 Phormidium sp. SL48-SHIP
CAAGGGTGCCAACGAGGACGTCGGGGTTTTCGCTTCCGGTGATAATCGGCATGGCTTTTAACCTGAGGTGAACGTGTTTGGGATTAAGGAGATCTCGGATGACTCGCTTGAAGCCAGTTAGGGGCTGTTGCCGCCTCGACACCAGTCTAGTCGTTTCGAAAGGCGAGTTTGTTCCATATCTATTCCTGTCTATCCGGAAAATTTACAAAAATCAACAATCCAGGGCGAGAACCCAGTCCCTGATAGACTCTTATCGATTTAATTCCATCTTAAGACATATCTTCTGATCCTGCCCTGTTAACATCCTTGTAGACTCGTCGAGTCATCGTGACGGGCCAAACAAGGGTGACGTTGGCAGATTTACATCGTAGATGCCAAATTGCTCTCGAAGTGACTGGGTTAGGGGGCGACGATACAACACGTTATCTCGGAATTTGACGAGCATATCCTTAACGGACAGAGCCTGTTGACGGTTTCTTTGCCTCCGCTGCCTATAACTCGGAGAGGTTACGGAAAGATTTTCTGTATTTCCCAATATATATATCGAACCCGCAAACGGGAGTGGTTCTAAAGTTCCTCCTTTCGCTTGAACAGCTTCTACAAAGCGTCCATGGGTACAGTACAAATCATAGATATGTTTAGGAAGTTTACTTTGAGCATCAACTAGGTTGGGTAATTGGTTTAATTCGGCATCTGATATGTCGTAAAATTTGGAATTTATAATATGGCTAGTTCCGCAAATTTTATGAAATCGCTTGGGAACCAATCTCAGAGTACGACTGTTATCGTTATAAAAATATCCTTTATTAAAAAAGTATCCCGGTGAGTCTGTCTTACCTGCCATATACTCAACGAGGCGATTACTAATACAATCGTCTGAGTCAACCAGCATAATATGGGAACAACCCAAAGCCTTGGCATGACGAATCCCTCGTATGACCTTGTGCATTTTGTCGCCACGCTTGTGATACCAAGTCTCCGGGATAGGTAAGTCATCGGCCAGGATGTATTCTAAACTTGGATGAGTGAAATCAATTTTAGGGGGTTCGTGACAGACGACGACCACCTTAAAGTCGGGATATGTCTGCTGACAAATGGAGCGGGCTGTGCGTTCAAAAATAATTGAAACGGACTCCCAAGATGATGATACCTTAGGACTTTTAATTGGAACCACAAAACCCAGCATGACTCACCTATCTCAGATAAAAAAATTCACATATAGACTTGCGACCATTCAACTCGCATCCCCCGAGGGTTTGTTCTCAGGCTTGCGCCGTTATACCGGCTAGTAGGATGAGTCAACCCAGTTGATTTAGGCGGGGAAGACCGTTTGCTCTAGCCTTAGTGGCCTGTGCCACAGCGGACTCAGAAACCACACAAACACCGCCCTCATTGTAGTTTACGATTTGGCGATTGACTACTGATTTCCCTCAACGATACTGGCCAGCCGCCGCATGGCTTCGACTAACGCCTCTGGGGTGGCGGTGAGGCTGATGCGTAAACATTGGTGTTTGTGGGGCCAGTCCTCCCGCAAACCGGGGAAAAACGGCTCTCCAGGAACCACAATTACGCCAGCTTGTTTGAGTTCATTGTAGAGGTGGCGATCGCTCGTGGGCAAGTCCCGGAACCAAATCCAGGCAAAAATCGACCCTTCTCCCGCATGAAGGAACCAGGAGAGGGTTTTCGGCATTTCTTGCTGTAACGCCTCCGCCAGAACCGCATATTTGCGTTGATAATGGGGACGAATCACCGACTCAGACAGATGGGCCAGTTGTCCCGAAGCGATGGCCCGCGCGGCGATGGCTTGTCCATAACGGGAGGAATGGATACAGGCATTCGTCTGGAACGACTGTAACACGTTGATGATGTCTTCGCGGGCGATCGCCACCCCCACTCGTTCCCCCGGAAGTCCGGCTTTGGACAAACTCAGACAATGGACGACATTATCCCCCAACTGAGGTGTCATGGGGGTAAAGTTCAAGGCCGGAAACGGCGGTGCGTACGCTGAATCAATAAACACCGGTGCATCGTAACCGGCGGCTAAACTGGCAATTTTGCCCACTTCTTCATCACTGAGAACATTTCCCGTAGGATTACAGGGCCGGGAAAAAATAACGCAACCGGTGTCTTGGTTAATCTCCAACTGGCTAAAGTCAGGACGATATTTAAAGCGATGATTCTCTTCATCAATGTCCAAACTGGGTTTATAGGACACCACAGCTTCGGGAACCAAACTCACGCCACCATAGCCAGTGTAATCGGGACAAAGGGGAAGCACCACTTTTTTAAGGTTTCCGCCAGGGGTATAGCCGCCAAAGGCGTTGGCGGCGAAGAAATAAATAGACTGGGAACCGGGGGTAATGAGGATATTACGAGGGGTGAGATTGGCCCCATAGCGTTGATTAAAGTCGTTGGCGATGGCTTCGATGAGGGGTTGATAGCCTTGACTGGACCCATAACGACAGACCACTTCGCCATAATCGGAACTGGCCAGCAAGTCTTGGGTACAATCACGCCACATCTGCTCAATTTCGGGCAAAATTACGGGATTTCCGGCGCTGAGGTCGATAAACTCCCGTCCACCTCCTGATTGCAGGGTTTCGATAATATCTTTCATAATGGCCCGCACCCCAGTTAGGTGGGACATTTGTTGGCCGATGGTCGAGAGTTGGGGATTCATTATTAAGAAATTTATTTTTAACTTGACAAATCAAGCGAGTTGATGTATAGAATCAAGACTCGTTTATGGGGTTTCCCAATTTTACGAATTTCTCCGGCTTTGGGGGAAAATTTTTCTCCCTGGCGGACTTGTTCGGCGGTCCAGAGGTCTAAGTCTAATCCTTCGCAGAGTTCTAAGTCTTGGATATCCACCGTTAGGGGTGCGTGGAAGACGTTGCGGATGAAGTCGCGATACTGTTCCCGTCGGAATAACTCGACGTAGGGGGGTTGATAGCGGATTTCTTCCTGGAGTTCTCGCATCACGGCAACTTCGGCGGCTTCGCCGGGTTCGACGGTTCCGCCGAAGAAGGTCCATTGTCCGGGATAGACGATGGTGGGGATGTCATCTCGTAGTTGCATGAGATAGCGACCGTTTTGATGGAGAATGGCGATCGCAACTTCTTTAACCATGAGTCAGATAGGACGAATGTGAGAAGATTCCCTCATTTCCCTCGTCTCCCTCTCCCTCATTCCCTCGTTCCTTGGCTCTGCCAAGGAATGCTCTGGGGGAGGCTCTGCCTCCCGGTTAGGCGGCAGAGCCGCTGGGGAGTCGTGACAGGGTAGAACCCTGTCACGAGGGAGGGGAGGAGGGAGGGAGGGGGAGATAGGACGAGAATGAGGGGGGTTATTGGGGGGTTCGTTGCTGTTCTTGTAGATAGCGTTCTCCGTAATCTTGTTGGTTAATCAGAATTTCTCGCTGTTCTAGGGTTCCTTGTACTCGCAAAGACTCCCCCGCTTCGGGAACGCCATCGTCGGAAATGACCCAGATTTCCCCAGTTTCATCTTGCAATTGATAGGCCCCTGCGTCTAATAAGGGAGCGCGATCGCCGACAACCCCCTCCACCGTCACCTCACTTCCCAAAGCCTCCTCTGATAGCCTCTCGATGGGAGTGACACTCACGCCTACGTCTAACGGGGTTCCACAGCCGCTGAGGAGGAGTAACCCCGAAAGCAGGGGACTCAGAGGGCGATTAAAACGAGGCAGAAATGATACGGTAGTGACGGTCAATCGCACAATACTCCCTGGTTCAATGGATACGACTCGTATTTTAGACGGTAAAGCTCTCGCAAAGACGGTACAATCTCGACTGCGATCGCAAATCGAGGCGGTTCTCCCCCAACGCAGCCGTCCCCCTGGACTGGCCGTCATCCGCGTCGGAGATGACCCCGCCAGTGCCGTCTATGTCCGCAACAAGGAACGAGCTTGTCAACGAGTGGGAATCGCCTCGTTTGGCCAACATTTCCCGGCTACCGCGACGGCTGAGGAAATTTCAGCCAAAATCGCGGAACTGAACCAGGATGAGCGGGTTGATGGGATTCTGCTACAACTTCCCCTCCCGGCTCATCTCGATGCGGTGGCCTTACTGCTACAACTGGACCCGGACAAAGACGCGGACGGACTTCATCCTATCAATCTCGGTCGTCTGATGCGGGGTGAGCCGGGGTTGAGAAGTTGCACCCCCGCTGGCGTGATGGAAGTCCTCAAGGAATACGCCATCGACCCTAGTGGTAAAAATGCCGTGGTGGTGGGTCGTAGTATTTTAGTGGGAAAACCCATGGCGATGATGCTCCTCGAAGCCAACGCTACGGTGACGGTGGCTCACTCGCGTACCCAAAACTTGGCGGAGGTGGTCGCCGCCGCAGATATCGTGGTGGCGGCGGTGGGCCGTCCCGAGATGATTACCGCTGAGATGGTGAAACCGGGAGCGGTGGTGATTGATGTGGGGATTAACCGGGTCAGTGATGGCGATGGTGGCTATAAGCTGGCGGGAGATGTGGCGTTTGAGGAAGTATCTGAGAAAGCGGCTTGGATTACTCCGGTTCCCGGCGGAATTGGCCCGATGACGGTGGCGATGTTGCTCAAGAACACGGTTGAGGCCTATCTGCGTTCCCAGTGAAGCCTCCGGTTCTCTAGGATTATCGGGCGTAGGGTGAGACGATCAGTCTAGGTGAATGTCTGTGATGCTTTCCCATCCTCACCCCCCGGCCCGTCCCTTGTTTCTAGGTTCATCCTCCTCGGAGGAGGACACGAAAACCCTTAATCCGCCAGACTTCCTACTTGAGCAAGCGGTTGAGGCAAAATTGCAGGCTGCGATCGCCCTGGCGGGAACGCTACAACTCCCCTGTTTTCCGGCTCTAGCAACCCGCTATGAGGCTCTGATTGTCGAGTTCCTCACGCTCCTCGGACAGGCCCCCAGTGGCGAGGAACGCAGCCAACTGCGACAGCAGTTAACGGAAACCTTAACCCAGGGATTTGAGCCGTCTCCTCGACGCTATCTTAACCTCTCGTATCAATTGGTCAATCCTGATCAGGGAATTGCCGGGGGAATCGGACTCAAAATGAGCCTCACCTCTCCCCCAGAGGCGCAACGGTCCTTTGCGTTGGCGAACCAATCCCGCTTTGGCTGTTACCCTGATGCGAAAGCCATGACTCTGGCCGCTGGCTTGGGAGAGGCGGCTGAGGTGTCGGTATTGGATATTGGGGCCGGAATTGGCCGCAACAGTTTACCGCTGGCTAAACGGGGCCATCCGGTGGCGGCGGTGGTGACGAATCCTGAGGCTGGGCGACAGTTGCAAGAGATGGCCGACTCCCGTCACCTGTCGGTGACGTTGTTCGGGGGGGATTTCCTGGATCATCCTGAAGTGACGGGAGATTATCGCTTGGCGATCGCCCCGGAAGTCCTCCCCCATCTGCGATCGCCCCAAGCCATGACCGAGTTTTTCCGCCAAAGCCGACGAGTCCTCCACCCCGCTGGCCGCCTCCTGGTGGGAGCCTTTCTGGCTCAGCCGGGATATTCCCCCAAAACAGCGGTTCGAGAACTCGCTCAAGCCTGTGGCTGTAGCTTCCTCACCCCGTCAGAACTCCAAGAGATCCTAGAACGGGTTGGCTGGCGTTTGCAGTCTCAGGAATTGGTGGTGGCCTATGAGTCTTGTCATCTCCCCGCAGCGGCTTGGCCGCCCTCAGACAGCTTTCTGGCCTGGGCCACGGGAGAAGAGTTATTTCCGGGTCTGGTGACGCCTCCTGTGGCCTTCTATTGGCTGTGCTGCGTCCGGGAGGATAACCCCTCAAAGGCTGATGGTGCTTAGAATAGAGGGCTGCAATACTGACGAAACCGATCTCTAAGCTAGAATCGGGTAATGAGCCAAGATTATGGGAACGTTAGGGTTCGGGAAAAAAACTGGCCCTTGCCAAGAAACCCAGACAATCGCAAACTTAAAGCTGAGAGTTCGGCAGCCCTGGAGGTCTTTCGGTGAAACGAGTTTTAGGCATTATTCTAGGTGGCGGCGCAGGAACGCGCCTCTACCCCCTAACCAAACTCAGAGCAAAACCCGCCGTTCCGTTGGCGGGTAAATATCGGTTGATTGACATTCCGGTCAGCAACTGCATTAATTCTGGGATTGAGCAAATCTATATCCTCACCCAGTACAATTCTGCATCCCTGAACCGCCATATCGGGCGGACGTATAATTTTTCGAGCTTTACGGATGGATTCGTTGAAATCCTCGCCGCTCAACAAACGTCCGACAGTCCGGGATGGTTCCAAGGAACGGCGGATGCGGTGCGTCAATATATCTGGCTCATGAATGAGTTGGATGTGGATGAGTATCTGATTCTGTCAGGTGACCATCTCTATCGGATGGATTACAGCCAGTTCGTGGAGCGTCACCGGGAAACGAATGCAGATATTACCCTCTCGGTGGTTCCCATTGATGAGCAGCGGGCCTCGGATTTTGGTTTGATGAAAATTGATGACTCGGGACGAGTGATTGATTTCTCGGAGAAACCTAAAGGCGATGCGCTCAAGGCGATGCAGGTCGATACGAGTACTCTGGGCCTCGATCCGGCTCAGGCGAAGCAGAAGCCGTATATCGCCTCGATGGGGATTTATGTCTTCAAACGGGAGGTTCTCAAGAAGCTCCTGACGGAAGCTCCGGACCAAACGGATTTTGGTAAGGAGGTTATTCCCGGCGCGGCCATGGACTATAACATCCAGGCCTATCTGTTTGATGGCTATTGGGAAGATATCGGAACGATTCAGGCCTTCTATGAAGCGAATTTGGCGCTGACGCAACAGCCGACGCCGCCTTTTAGTTTCTATAACGAGGAAGCGCCGATTTATACTCGTCCTCGCTATCTCCCGCCGAGTAAGCTCCTCGATTGTCAGGTTACGGAGTCCCTGGTGGGTGATGGCTGCATTCTCAAGGAATGTCGCGTCGATCGCTCGGTTTTGGGCGTTCGCAGCCGCATTAGCGCCGGCGCAGTGGTGGAAGATTCCCTGTTGATGGGGTCTGACTTCTATCAGTCCTTTAGTGAACGCCTCGGGGAAGCGTCAGCGCCCTCGATGGCTCTGGGAATTGGTGAAAATAGTACCGTTCGACGGGCGATCGTGGACAAGAATGCACGAATTGGCAAAAATGTCAAGATTCTCAATAAAGAAAATATTGAGGAAGCCGATCGCGAGGATTTAGGGTTCTATATCCGCAGTGGAATCGTGGTGGTGCTGAAAAACGCAACCATTCCCGATAACTTTGTGATTTAGTGGCTCAGTCTAACCGTTGACCCCGATCGCCGCCAGTGCGGTCGGGGATATCGCGCGATCGCCCGCCGGGGCGATCGCGTGATCATCTGGACGTCAGGGGTCGATTTCTGAGCAAAATTCGGCAACTGTCAAAGAAACCGAACTCGACGGTCGAGGAAAATACATTAAACTTGATGATCAAAGGCAGACTCCACCCTGTGATCCACTGATTTTTTGACAATTCTCATGGCTGCAACGGACTTCAAAGACTACTATTCCATCTTGGGCGTGAGCAAAACGGCCAGCGCGGACGAGATCAAGAAAGCGTTTCGCCGTCTAGCTCGTCAATATCACCCAGACATGAATCCGGGCGATCGCAACGCGGAGGCCCGGTTCAAGGAAGTTAGCGAAGCCTACGAGATTCTCTCAGATCCCGACAAGCGCAAACAATACGATCGCTTCGGACAATATTGGAAACAGGCCGGAAACAGTCCCGGAGGCTGGAATGGCGGCGCGGCGCCTCAAGGGGGAGCCACCCCAGGCGGGTTTGACTTTGATTTCAGTCAATACGCCGATTTTGATGAATTTATCGAATCTCTCCTTGGAGGAATGGGGGGACGGACGCGATCGCAATGGTCCTCCTATGGTGGTGCTTCCCCGAGAAGTGCTAGCCGCAGCACCGGCTTCAGCGGTGGTTTTGAAGACTTCGCGGGCTACAATCGCCGCAGTACTGGAGTCTCCCTCGATCAAGAAGCCACCCTCAGCCTCTCCCTGGCTGAAGCCTTCCACGGCGTCGAAAAACGCCTCAGTGTCAGTGGCCAAAAAGTCTCGGTGCGGATTCCCCCTGGCGCCAAAAAAGGAAGCCGAGTGCGCGTCAAAGGAAAAGGGAAAAAAGATGGCTATGGCCGCCAAGGAGATCTCTACCTCAATATCGACCTCAAACCCCATCAGTTTTTTGAGTTTGACGGCGACAATCTCGTCTGTAAAGTCCCCATTTCCCCCGATGAAGCGGTCTTAGGGGCCAAAATTGAAGTTCCCACCCCCGATGGAACGGTCACGGTCAGTATCCCCGCTGGGATTCGCTCAGGCCAGATGTTACGCCTGCGCGGAAAAGGCTGGCGGCGACCGAAAAGTAGCGCTCGCACGGATCAATTAGTGGAAGTCGAAATTACCCCACCAACACGGCTCAGCGACGAAGAACGACAACTGTATCAGAAACTGCGAGACTGTCGCCAGGAGAACCCCCGCCAAGCCCTAGAACATCTAGGATTGTAGAGGCGACGGAGCCAACTCGCCCCCGGCGCGCTCAGCCGGAATCCTCCTGATGATATAACTGGCCTAGAGCGTCGGTGAACTGGTCTAAAATGCGGGCTTCGATCGCGTTGGCGGTGTCGGGATCGGTGTGAGCCAGAAGAGCGCGTACTTTGCTGATGAGGGCTTCGGTTTGCTGATCGACGGCGGCGATGGCGGCTTGCAAATGTTGGTTGGCCGCTTCACAGACGGCGGCTTCGACATCTTGATCTAAGCCAACGAGGGTCTGATGCTCTTTGGTATCGGAACGCAGCGCAGCTGGAGCGAGTTGAGGGGGATCGGTGGTCTCAGCTTCGGTGGGATTGAGCATGGTGTTTCTCGGAAGCATAGACCCATCCATGGTCATGTCATCGAGATTCTCGTCTCCCAATTCTTCGGGTTCAAAGGGTTGGATGACACTGGCATAATAGGCCTGTTCCATGGTGTGACACAGCCGCTGGGCAATGTTCTGGTAGACCTCCACCGGATTGAGACAATGGGCGGAGCCATAGAGGCGCAAACGCAGTTCACTGGCGGTTTTGCAAAGATCTAGTAACGATTGGGCCAGATGGTCAAACTCTTCGTGGTTGAGGTGATTCCAGTCGGGGAGGGTATACGCGAATTTACCGTTGATGGCGGAGTAGAGAAGGGTCTTGGCTTGGCTGAGATTGCCCGATTGGGACAGTTGTAGTCGTAAGTCAAACCAGCGATCGAGGGAGGGATCACTGGGATTCCCCTGGGTGAAGGGGAGAAAGGCCTCGTCGAAGGCCATGGGAGGGTCTAATTCCGGGTAGAGGGGATCGAGAATGGCGATCGCCCGCAGGGAAAGGTTGAAATATAGGGATTTCTTGTTAATCCGAGCCACAACTCGCACTAGGGCTTCTTCGAGTTGCTCCCGTGTGACGAAGGTGGTTCGTAACTCGTTGAGCAGTAGCCGCCAATCCAACGATTCTAACCGTCGTGAGTCATTCTCCCAGCGTTGCTGACAGACGCACAGCAGCAGTTTTTTCAGGCGATTTGTATCCGAGTCCCCCGCCAATTGTGCGATCGCTCGGTTCAAGCGTTCCTTCTCTACCATAAACCTTGAGGCAGCACTGTTAGATCACGTGACAGCGTTCCCGGCCTACCCCCCACTGATAACGGCATTGTTTGATGTCTCTGTGTTTGATGTCTCTGTGTTTGATGTCTCTGTGTTTGAGGTCTCTGTGTTTGATGTCTCTATGTGGGCTGTTTCTGTGTGGGCTGTTTCTCTCTAAAATAAGACCTATCACACTGCTCAATCTGCCGTCCGGGCAAGTCCAAGATGCCAAAAGTTGACCAACAGACGCTAGCGGTTCTGTCTCAAGAGATTTCTGGGGATTCCAAACTCAATCTTAACTTTATCTTCCTTTCGGTCGCTTCTTGTATTATTGCCACCTGCGGGCTATTACTCAACAGTCCCGCCGTAATTATTGGCGCGATGATTGTTGCCCCCTTGATGTTACCCCTACGAGGCTTAGCTTTGGGCGCAATGAAGGGAGATCTGTTTTTATTCCGTCGCGGCGCGACGACTCTGCTGATGGGAACGTTGATTTCGGTGGCGCTGTCGGCCGTGATTGGGGCGATCGCCAGTATCCCCTTCACGGAGTTTAGCCCGGAAATCCTCGCCCGTACACAACCGAACCTCTTGGATTTAGTGATTGCGCTGGCTGCGGGGGCGGTGGGAGGCTTTGCTAAGGTCCGACCTAAAATTAGTGATGCGATCGCCGGAACCGCCATTTCTGTGGCGCTGATGCCGCCATTATGTGTAGTGGGCCTATCCCTGTCTCAGGGAGCGGTCTTCTCGGCTCGCGGGGCTTTCCTTCTCTATGCTACTAATCTGCTCGGCATCACCTTGGCCTGTATCCTCGTCTTTATCTGGGAAGGCTACTATGTTGAGAAAATCCGGATGGCTCGCGCTCTGACTTATACGGTCTTCCTAACGCTGCCGATTGTGATTCCGTTATCGATTAGTCTCGGACAACTCTTACGCCAAACTCGTCTTCAGTCTACGTTGCGATCGATTCTCCTGACCCGGACCATTACCGTCGGTCAACAGGTGGAATTGATCGACACGAAGATCAACTGGAATACGACCCCTCCCCAGGTTCGTCTCCGGGTTCGCGCTCGTCCGGATGCACCGCTGACCCCTAAACAGGTGTTTGAAGTCGAACGTCTCGTTACCCGAGAAATGCAGCAAGATTTTTTGTTGGTGTTTCAAGTCGAGAGTTTTAGGGAAATCCGCTCGGCTGACCTATTTGGCTACCGGATTCCCTACCGCCAGACGGAGGTGGAAACGGAACAGAGTCGTGAGCCATTAAGTCCCGAAACCTTGGAGAGTATGACTCAGACCCTGTGGCAGTTTCATCGCTTTTGGCGCACTCCGATGCAACGACGGACGCGCCAAGGTCGCGATCGCGTTGATCTCAATGAGTTAGATCTCGATGAGTTAGATCTCGATGAGTTAGATCTCAATGAGTTAGATCTCGATGAGACGGATAACCTGAATGATACCCCCGACTAGGGGCGATCGCCCGCTCATCGTTGCTGATTCCCGGTCAATGATTCCATCGAGTTGAACAACGCGGCCACGACGCGGTCATCAGGCTATGCGTTGTCGGAGTAACCAGACACCGAAGGTTAAGACCAGTAAAATTGTGCTGGAGGGCGCTGTTTCTGGGACTTGAACCGCCCGTTCATAGGAAGGGTTTACAGTAGCTTGGGAGACGTTCTCGGAGACGTTCAAGGAGGTCGTCTCGAATTGTAGGGTTTGGCTTTGAGTTGGCATGATCAGTTCCTCGGATGGGCAAGTTTGCATGATAAAATCAAAGGCTTGACTAACCTATGTTTTGATTGAGTATGTTTTGATTGAGCTAGATGATTCGGTTCGAGGTTCGCTTTGAGAGCTGAGTTTCAAGAAGCGCAAGATTAAACTGACCCCGGTTGTTAGGAAAGCCAGATGTCTAATGGAAGACCAATCAGCCGCTGACTGATCTCGGTTGGGTGCTGGTTGCGCTTGTGAGTGCAGTGGTTCATCGGTGACGATCCTCGAATAGGGCAGATTGATGCAAAATGACCTCTGGTGATGGATAACAAGTTAGCCAAAAGTGAGCCGCTAACTCCCACAAGTTTTAGGCTGACGTTGACCGAGATGATCTCGATCGTCGCACCGGGCGGCTCAACGGTTGCGACAGAGCCTAATCCCCTGATGTAATGGGAGTTCTAGGCAAAACATCCATCTAAAAAAATGCGATGTACTCATTATAGGCTCATTTTTGGCTCTGTCAACATTGAGACAAATGTTATCCATATGTGAGTAAAGCCCGAGTCATGATCGGGAGATCGATTAGGAAGGAGAGCGATAACCGTGGCAGCAACACTCAAGGCGTCGATGCAGGGGCTTCGACAGGTTGATTACGCGCGACGTTACAAGGGTTGGCTCAAATCATCATCAGAATGGTGTGAGGCCGCCTCAACCTCGGCGGCCACCCTGAAACGGTTTTGGCGTCGCCTCCCGGTGCGATCGCAGACCTTTATCGCCATCTGCGAGGCGGTGGAAGTACCATGGCAAGAAGTGGTGGTGGCCCCGTTGTCCGACTCTAGCCAAGACTC
>SIHH01000004.1:12258-20028 GCA_004299065.1 Phormidium sp. SL48-SHIP
GCCAAGACTCGGGCCAAGAGGGTGCGATCGCCCATCCCGAGACTCTCTCATCAGGCATCTCATCGGCCAATCCGGCCTCAGGGACCTTGGATTTCTTCGCCTACGATGAGGCCTGGGTCGGACGCGACGCATTATTGGCTCAGTTAAGTGAGCAGTTGCAGCAGTCTTGTCGTCTCCTGGTGTTATTGGGAATTACCGGCATCGGTAAAACGGCACTGGGGGAGCGAATTGCCATCTGCTTATACCCACAATGGACTGGCCCCGAGTGGCAGAACCTACTCCGGGAAAACCTCGACAACGATCGCCAACCCAACGACTTTATCAGTGTCGCCAGTCGCTGGTGGGAACAGTGGGGATCTCCCATCGAGGGGCCTAAGGATGGCCAAGTCTTAGTCGATCGCACGGCCAACTATCTCCTCAACCGGCCCCTGTTGCTGATGATTGACTCGTTGGAGATGATGTTACAGGGGAACGAGGACGATGGCTGGAGTGACTTCCGAGATCCTCTCTGGGCGGACTTTTTTGAGGCTCTGTTGGCGGCCCCCGTCTGTCAGAGTCGGATTATCCTCACCTCCCAAGACTTCCCCGGCCAGCTCCCGGCACGCTACAGCAATTTCTGGACTTGTGAGTTTCTTGGAGGACTCAATGAGTCGGAACAGTTGGCGTTATTTGCCAAGGCCCATCTCAACCTAACCCGAGACTGTCAAAGCTATCTCAAGCGCATTGGAACCGCCTATGAAGGGCATCCCCTGGCGTTGCGGGTGATAGCCGGCGAGATATCGAATGCGCCGTTTTCGGGCAATGTGCGGGCCTATTGGCATAAATATGGTCAGGACATTGAGGAGGTTGAAACGGCGATCGCCCAGGCTAAAATGGGACAGACGGCCTCGGCTGAGGATCGCTGGCAACTCCACGAATGCACCCGCCTGTTACGCATGAAAGTTCGCGATCGCCTCGAACAAACCTTTTTGCGGCTCAAACGGGAGGCCCCGGCCGCTTATCTCTTGTTATGTGAGGCCTCCGTCTATCGTTGCCCGGTGGCTGAGTCGTTCTGGCTTTCTCATCTTGAGGATTGGGACTATCTAGAAAGTGATCGACAGTTGGCCCTCGATGTACTGCGCGATCGCTATTTAGTCGAGGAGGTGACTGAGGGCGATCGCTTGCTGTTACGTCAACATAACCTCATTCGTAGTGTTGCCCTGAGTCATTTACAAGCCCTAGATTTAGAGGATGGAGAACTTCCCAGCGGATTCAGCCATTAATGCACCCGTTGAGACACCGATGGATGACAAGTCAATGGTGTCCCCATCGGTGTCTCGGCAGCGACTGTTGAAACGCTTGCAGCTCAATCCGGCTACATTACGACGTATTTCTCCTCGCAGTCGCCGCAGTCAATATCGGGCCGCCCTCAACTGGCTGATCCATTATGAACCGCCGTTAGACGCTTCTAATCTTGATCATGTCCGTGGCTATCTTGAGGCCTTTCGCCATTTAACGGAAGTTGAAGATTGGCAACGGTGTCAGGAATTGCTTTTATTGCCCCTCGATCGCCTAACAGCAGAACCGCTCCATAAGCAACTAGAGATTTGGGGCTATTATCGGGAACAGATGGAAATGTATGAATCGTTGTTGGGTAAGGGAGATGATCCGCTTAATCTTGTCTGTCTCGAAGGGTTGGGAAAAGCCTACTCCTGTCTGGGCAATTATCGTGAGGCGATCGCCTGTCATGAACAACATTTAAGCATCGCTGACAGGCTAGGGGATCGGCAAAATCAAGCAATTGCGTTAGGGAATATTGGCTTAGAGTATTACTATTTAGGGGAGTATGAGCAGGCGATTTCCTATTTTCAAAATGGTCTGAAATTGGCTCAAATTCTCGGCGATCGCTCTGGAATTGGGCAAGCGTTGGGCAATTTAGGCCTGGCGTTACATGGCTTAGGGGATTATCAGGCGGCGATCGCCTATCATCAACAGGATTTAGCCATCGCTCAAGAATTAGGCGATCGCCGAGGAATTGGCCAGGCTTTAGGTAATTTGGGGTTTGCGTATTATGCACTTGGGGATTATTCTCAGGCCCTCGGTTGTGAGGAGAAATATCTGGATATTTCCCGTAAGATGGAGTTTCGGGAGGGGGAGGCGATCGCCCTG
Organism: Phormidium sp. SL48-SHIP; assembly: GCA_004299065.1. Lineage (GTDB taxonomy): Bacteria > Cyanobacteriota > Cyanobacteriia > Cyanobacteriales > Geitlerinemataceae > Sodalinema. The sequence goes on from SIHH01000004.1 coordinate 14,407, forward strand.
TCGAATATGGGAGAAACCTATCTCTGTTTGGGCCGTTATCCCGAAGCCACGGAAAGTTTACAACGCGCCTTAGAGATTACCCGTGAGATTGGCGATCGTCATGGGGAAGCTGAAGGCTTAAAAAACTTAGCTGAACTGCATCAACATCTCGATCATCGCGAACGGGCCATCGGCTATTGTCAACAAGCATTAAGTATTGCTAAAAGTCTCGGGATTCCTCTCGTTCACGACTGTGAAGAACTCCTAGCCAGCCTCACCGGTGAATCGACGTGAACGTCAATTAATCAACATCTTAATCAAGATTAGGATGGCGATCGCTATCCACCAGTCGTTTCGCGATTTCCACCTTCGCCATCAAAATTTCAGGAGTATCCTCATGTTCAACCGCCGTATTCAAAATATCCATCGCAATTCCCACATCATTGATCCGATTCAGGGAATTAGAATAGCGAGAGGCTTCTCGAACCGTTGAGCGATAGACAATCATAAAGGTTGCGCCAATAAAGTTGGTTAAAATCCCGGCGATTACCCCAATTGTCGCCACATCACTATTAGGGTTGACCACTGATGTCGCTGTAGCCGACTCCTGAGACGGTTCCACCTCGCCACGTTCAGCAACTTCTGTGTCTGGCGATCTGTTGGGAGACTCCGCCGGGTTTAAATCATAGAGTGTGATCGCCAACGAGGCTAAAATCAACAAAAATCCTAAAATCATCACCACAACACTGGTCATAAAAATGACCTGAACCTCCATTAAGTTGCGTTGATAATACTTTTCTAAACTCGCATTCGCCATATTCCAGCTAAAGTTACGGATTTTTGACTGCGCTTCCTCAATTTTCTCTTCAGTTTCCTTGATTTTCTGCGCCTGTTCCTCGTTCCAACGGTCTAACCAATAGTAAATTCCCCCAATCAACAAATTGGCAAGACCTAAAATTATCCCAAACGAAAAACTACGTTCTAGGAAACGAATCTGATCGCGAAGGATATTTCTTTGCTCAACTTTATTCTCTAAATTTGACTCTAAATTCTCAAAATCAACTGTATTTCCTAATGAAGCCAGTGTGACATTTTCTAATGAAAAGGTGTTGTCAACGGATGGAAGTTGACGAATTTTAGCCAAACGAGGCTGTAATAACTCAATTTTGCGTTCAATTTGTTGTTGGTAATTAATTTGATAACCTCGTAAACTATTATTTTCCTGTACCAGTCGGCGATTATTGGTTTCAAGTTGAGCGATTTCCTCCTGCAACTGACGAATTTGAGCTTGAACTTGCTGTTGGAACTCCAGTTCTAACTCAAGACGTTCTTCTAAGGCTTCATTATCCGCAGATTCCATTGCTTGAACTTCTGGAAGTTGCTGAACCCTTGAACTATTCAATAATGGAGTCTCAGCAACAGTTAACTCCTCATCTGGATTTTGTGAGGGATTCTCAGCGCGGCGTTCAGCCCGATTTAAGTCATCTAAACTACTTTTTAGAGATAATAAGTTATTGATGGTTTCGACCTCTTCAGCCAACGAGGTTCGCTGTCTAACTAATTCTGGAAGAAGCAATAGCGTTCCTCCCACAATTGCCCCAGACACCAAAAAAATGGCAGCCCAAATTTTCCAGATCCAATTTGCAGCCGAGGGATTAGCCATAGGGTAAATTAGGCGATAAATTAAGCCATAAATTAGGCAATACTGCGGCGTTTTCGAGCTTCCTTGTAGGAGGTTCCCACATTGGTTAATCCGGCTTCAATCATTTGTCGTTCCAGGAGGGCAAAAAAGCGTTGGCGATCGCCCCCTCGAACCACCGCCTGATTATGAGCTTCCGCCAAACTCACCGGGTAGCCATATCCTTTGTACACCTGTCCTAACATAAGGCTTAACGCCGCTTCAAGTTGGTCAGAGTCCTCTGCAACCCAGGCGGGAACGTCAATACGAGCAATTTCTGTCCCCACATGAACATAACAAAAATACACAGTTTGCTGCGGCGGATATAACCCCAACACCGGTAACGACGACTTCCACAAACAACTGCGTTCTCCCGGTTGCAACAATCCCCCCCAAAAACTGGTATCTCGCAACGGTTCCATCACCTGACAGGGGGCGCGTTTCGCCAAAACATCGCCTTCAGTGGGCGCAATATAGGGGCAATACGTCAAACAATTCGGTTGCTCAAACGGACAGGCCTCTAAACGCAAAAAACTCAGGGCTTCACGGCTGCGGGAAGCACTCAGATAGCCCATCAGCGGAACCCCCGCCCGTCGCAATCGTTCCCAAGCATCGAGAATGGGGTTGAGGATGCGATCGCGGGCCTCATCGGGCAAACTATCGAGGAACCAGTAAATCAGAGAACCATCCACCATCGCCAACAGCGGCGTGTCCGGGTGCTGACGGCGTAACTCCACCCCTAACGTAGCCAACTCCTGGGCCTCCGACACCGCCCGCCGATAGCCCATCCATTCCTCCGTGCGAATCCCCCATTGGCGTGACGCATATAAGTCTTCCGGGCGATAGAACACCTCCGGCACACTATCGAGAACCGGGGCGCGATTTTGCCCATAATGCAAGACAACCCGCCCAATGTTGAGGAGATAGCAATAGGCGATTTCATGCTGATTGGGGGCGATTTGCGAGCCATCTGTGGCGATGACGGTATGTTCTGAGGGGGGCCGTTGCAGAAGGATGTGACTCTGGAGGGGTTCAACTGGGGTGGCGGCCGAAAACCAGATGCGATCGCGCCATCGCTCCTGAGCCGCCACCAACGCCTCCTGATGCTCACAGGCCGTCTCAAACAACCCCTGAGCCAATTCGAGCCGTTTCTGAGCCGCGACGGCTTCTTCCCGCAAATGTTCACCAATGCCGGGTAGGAGTTTTGTGACTTGGTTGAGATCGAGCATGGGGAAGGGAACAGGGAACAGGGAACAGGGAACAGGGAACAGGGAACAGGGAACAGGGAACAGGGGGAAAAGACAAGAGATGGGTAGGGGGTGTTCCGGCTCCAATCAAGGTTAGGCTTAGACCACTCGGCTAAAACTTGCCGGAACGCACCGCTTCGATAGCAATAGAGAAATTACGTGAAACGATGCAATAGTTTTAACAGTTTTTTCGTGGTACCGGTTAACTGGGTTCGTTTGTAGGCATCCGCCGCCTTGCGGATACATTCAGCTTGAGTGGGATAGGGATGAATCACACTAGAGAGAGTTTTTAACCCCAATCCGCCCACCATCGCCGTGGTGATTTCACTAATCGACTCTCCCGCATGACGCGAGACCATCGTGGCCCCGAGGATTTTGTCCGAGTCTTTCTCATGGAGAACCTTGAGAAAGCCGTCTGTTTCCCCATCGGCGATCGCCCGATCCAAATCCTCAAACCCTATCTTAATCATTTCCGTCTCAATACCTTTCTCTTGTGCCTCTCCCTCATAGAGACCCACATGAGCCACTTCTGGATCAGTATACGTCACCCAGGGCATCACCAAACTGCTCAACTTCGGTCGCCCCAAACCAAACGGGGCAAACAGAGTATTCTGAATCACAATCCGGGCCGCTGCATCCGCCGCATGGGTAAACTTCCAATTCATGCAGATATCCCCCGCCGCATAAATTTGCGGATTCGTGGTTTGTAAATACTCATCCACCTCCACCCCTCGGCGATTGTAAGCCACACCTGCCGCCTCTAAGTTTAAGCTTTCCACATTCGGCGTCCGTCCTGCCCCAATCAGGATCTCATCCACAACCACCTGTTTTTGAGTCCCCTTGTAGTTGAATGTCAGGACTTTCCCTTCTGCTGTCTTCTCGACTCGCTCCGGTTCACAACCGAGAACCAACTCAATCCCTTCCCGGATAAACGTCTGTTGCACAATCTCCGCCGCATCAGCATCTTCCCGATGCAACACATGGGAATGACGATGAATCAGCGTTACCTGAGAACCCAGACGACGAAAAGCTTGAGCCAATTCACAGCCAATCGGCCCCCCGCCAATCACCGCTAGACGCTTGGGGCGTTCGGTGAGGTTAAACACCGTCTCATTGGTGAGATAGCCAGCTTCGGCTAATCCGGGCGTTTGGGGGTGAACCGCCCTGGCCCCCGTGGCAATCACCGCCTTTTTATAGTTGAGGGTGACATCATCGACTTGAATGGCTTGATTGCCGGTGAAACTGCCATTTCCGAGGAAGATATCGACGCCAGCTTTGGCAAAGCGATGAGCCGAATCATGATGACTAATCCCGGCCCGGATTTTCCGCAACCGTTGCATCACCGCTGCGAAATCCACGTCAATCGTCTCTGGGGTGGCAATGCCATAGTGGGGAGCGTTCCACATCTCCCCGACGACACGGGAGGAACGAATTAAGCTTTTGGAGGGAACGCAACCGGTATTGAGGCAATCGCCACCCATTAAATTCCGTTCAACGAGAGCCACTTTGAGGCCAATATCTAAGCCAGCCGCCCCGACGGCGACCACTAGGCCGGCGGTTCCACCACCGATAACCACTAAGTCATAGCAATCAGCGGGTTTGGGATTCACCCAATTGGGGGGATGGGTTTGTTGGAGGAGTTCACGGTTGTACTCATCCATGGGGGAGATGGTGAAGGTGTGAAAGGCTGAGTTAGGCATGGGGGAAGAAAGGCAAGAGGCAAGAGGCAAAAGGCAATAGGGGGGGGAGTCGGGTAGGGGGTGTTCGGGTATTGGCTAATGTTCAACATTGACCACTTCGACTTGAACTTGCCAGAACGCACCGATGCGCGGATTATTCACCCTTAATCACTTGTTCGCCGACGCTTTCGGCCAGGGCGTTGCGGGCGATGCGGGTGACGTAAATGGTGACGGCAACGGTGGCGATGAAACCGATAATTTGTAGAATCCGTTGCAACAGTTCTGCTTGGGGATCTGCTGTGGCGGCCCCGGTTCCTAGGGTGGCTAAACTTCCGGCCAGAGAGCCGATATAGACATACATGATGGTTCCGGGAATCATGCCCAGGGACCCGAGGACGTAGTCTTTGAGGGAGACGTTGGTAACGCCGTAGGCGTAGTTGAGGAGGTTGAAGGGAAAGATGGGGGAGAGACGAGTGAGGAAGACGATTTTAAAGCCTTCTCGTCCGACGGCTTCGTCGATCGCCGCAAATTTGGGGTTACTGGCAATTTTTCCCGCGACCCAATCCCGGGCGAGATAGCGGCCAATGAGAAAGGCTAGGGTTGACCCGAGGACGGCTCCGATGAAGACATAGAGGGAGCCGAAAATGACCCCAAACACCACGCCACCGCCGAGGGTGACGATGGAACCCGGTAGGAAAGCGACGGTGGCGATGATATAGAGGCCAATGAAGGCCAGGATGCCCAGGGTTCCTAGGTCTTGGATGCTTTGCAGGGCTTGTTGTAGCCAAAGTTGGGGGTTGAACCCCACTGGGGAGTCTTGGGCTAGAACTGGGGTAACAGCCCCGAGCAAGAACCAGGACAGGAGAGGGAGGCTGATGGAGAACATACGCGCGATCGCAGTCTGGGGAGGTTTGGGCGAGAACATGGGAACCTGTGCCGATGACGAGTGCTTCTAGTTAGGGGTACGCTCGTTAACGGCGGCTGGATGTGGCCTGGATGTGGTGATGGCTGGGTTTTGTCTGTTGGCTTAGTTCTGTCC
>SIHH01000004.1:20128-56637 GCA_004299065.1 Phormidium sp. SL48-SHIP
GCTTGGGCGATCGCCGCTTGTCCCGCGTCGGAGAAGGCATAGCCGAGGAAGGCTTGAACCATCTCGTTGGCGGGATCTTGATACACGTAGTAGAGGTTCCGCCGATAGGGATATTGTTCGGCGATGGGGGTTAACCCGTCGATGGCCACGGGACGGACGGTGCTTTGGTTGAAAATTTGGGCGGCGGTGGCGTAGCCAATGCCGTCATCCCCTAAGGCTCGCAACATGGGGGTGGTGGCATCTCGGTCTAAGGTGGTGATGTTGGGCGTATTGCCAAAGTCGCCGCCGTTGAGAACCATCTCGCGGAAGGTTTGGTGAGTGCCGCTGACGGGAGGACGGTTGAGGACGCGAATGGGTTTGTCGGGACCGCCAATCTCTGACCAGTTGGTGATTTCTCCGCTGAAGATGTCGACAACGTCTTGTTGTCTGAGGCCTTGGGCAAAGGGGTTGTTGACCCCCACCACGAGGGCGATCGCATCTTGGGCGACGGGAACGGACACAAGGCCTTGGGCTTGTTCATCGGCGCTGAGGGGACGGGAGGACGCGCCCAGGTCAGCATTCCCCGCTAAAACGGCGTCTATACCATCTCCAGACCCCGTGGCTGAGGTGGTGACGGTTACGCCTGAAAACCTCTCTTCAAAGCCCTGTTTTAAGGCGCTATTGATAGACACCATAGCGGTCGACCCTTGCAGGTCGAGGCCGCTTCCGCTGGGAAGACTCTCGGGGACGGTGAATTGATGGCTTGGGGTTGAGGGGGAATTGGCGGCCGTTGAGGGGGAAGAATTGTTCGCTGGGGCGGTTGCTGATGGGGGTGATGAGTTCTCTGATGGGTTCTGTGATCGGTTCTCTGATGGGTTGTTGGGGGAGCGGCTGAGGAACCAATAGACCCCGAAGCCAATTAGGGCGACAACGAGGATATAGAGAATGGGCGGCGGTCCGGATTTTGACGGTGACATGAGTTAAGGGGGGTGAGGGATTAAGGCGAATCATTGAACTGTTGTAAGCGGCGAGCCACTTCGTCGTCGAGTTGATGCTGCTCCCAATCGGCCTCCGTGTCGGGTTCGGCTTGGGAGAGTTCCGCTAGGGCTTCTTCTTCGAGGCGTTGGAGTTCTAGGCGGCTTCGGGCATCATCGAGGTGCGATCGCGCTGTTTCTAATTCCTGTTGACGAGAGACTTGGCTGAGGGGATCGAGAACGTCTCCGAGTTCGGCCATATCTTTAAGATGCTCGACATCGAGGCGATAGGCTTCGAGTTGAATCGTCTCTCGTTGCAGTCGTTCTTCGGAGGCTTGTAAAAAGTCTTGGGCTTGATGCAGGCGATCGGCAATTTGGGGGAGGAGTTTTTCAAGTTGTACGGCTTGCGTCATGGCTAACCGCGCCCCGGCTTCGTCTCCTTGCTGTTGGGCGATCGCCGCCCGCTTTTCATAGGCCCTCACCTGGTTCAGTTTTGCCTGATATTTCAACTCAGCCTGACGGTAAGCGGCCCGTTGAGCGCGCACGGTTTGTTCGAGATCTTGGACCGACTGCTGCATGGTTTTGAGGGAGAGTTCTGCTGTCGTGATGACATCAGGCTCCGCTGCGGGGGGCGCTTCTGGAGGCTTACCCCAGAGCCAGTTCCAGGTGTTAATGGTGATTCGTCCGGCCCAATCCCCCATTAACCAGTACACTGCTTTTTTCATCAGGGTTTCCCATCATCTCAAGTCGCCTTACCGCCAGTCTATAGTATTTTTTGACTTATTTTGGGGATTCGGGCCAGGGGAGTTGGCGATCTTGAGCCAGTCGTTGAGCGACAGCCGAGGCTCCCTCGCGGTTGAGGTGACTGGGATCGGCGAACAAGTCGGGGCGATCGCGCCATTGGTTGGATAAATCCCGCACCCAAACCCCGGATTTTTGCCCTTGTTGCTGCAAGAACTCCTGAAATTGGCGTTCATAGCGGCGGCGGGTAGCATCGAGATACTCGTCGGTGAGGGGCAAATTCACGAAAACGAGGGGAATGTTGCGGCCTTGACAGAACTCAATCACTCGGTTAACGGCGTTGCCCTGAACGCCGCCGAGGTTGAAGTTGGCGTAATCGCGATCGTAGTCCCCCGGAACGCGAGGGAACTGCTGAAAATAGGTTTGCGGATTAAAGCGATCGCGGACAATCTGAAAGCCATTGGAGTCAATATCTCGACGAGAGAGAATCACGGGAACCTCACTGTCTCGGGAGCCATTATTGCGCAGTCGCTGATAGCCGGGGGAATTGCGGATACGGCTAAAGGTGCGATCGTCTCGTCCACTATTAAAGGCCCGAGACCCATCGGCCCAAACCATCACGTTCGGCAACTGTTCAGGGGTGAGTAACTCTCGTAGCTGTAAATTCACCACTTGAGCCGTGGCCCCATTAATGCCGAAGTTAAACACCCGCACCCCGGAGAACCCGCGACGATTGAGGTCAAATTGCAATCGCTTGGCATCGAGTCCCTGTAAGCCTCGGGAACTGCCAATAATTAAGATATCAGGCGCTCCCAGGGTGGCGACATAGGCTCGATAGAGAGCAAACTGCTCATCTAAGACCAAACTATTAAAGCTTGGGAAGGGCAGACGATTGCCGCTGTTGCCCGCTTGTTGGAGCGCGAAATCAGCATTTTGTAAGTATTCCTGCACCTTTTTTTGAGCAAAGGCCCGTTGAGGAGCCGTCACCGGAACCGACTGCATAGCCGCTAGGGCTTCTGTCCAATATTGCACCACCTGATGCCACTCTTCGGGGGTGTTGGCCTGTTGTGAGGCTTGCCAGGCCCGGGAGGCGCGATCAGTCCCCCGATTAAAGGCCTGTAAGCCTGACGGTGATTCTGTGGTTTCCTCCTCCTGCATCTTCTCTAGGGAAGTATTTAAGGCCTTGGGATTGACGGGGGAACTATCCAACCCCAAATGACTAAACCCTAACAGTAGGAAGATGGCGGCGATCGCGATCGCCAGGGGGCGCAATTGGCGCCAGTGGTGTTTGAACAGCGTTAACATTCTGCAATTGATTTCCTATAGCCGTGGATTAGCAATAACAAACCCCGCCTTGCCAAAGCAAAGCGGGGTTCTGAGTTAGATCACGAGGCAACTATCCCACCTAAGCTGTGGGATCATCATCGTCCTCGTCATCACTGTCATCCTCATCAAACGCATCAGGATCAAAGTCCTCGTCGTCGTCATCATCATCGAAGCCATCCGGCTCGAACTCATCCTCCTCGCTATCATCGCTATCATCACTATCCTCGAGATCCCCATCATCGAGAATCGCCGTGGAGCCGTCATCCCCATCGGGCAAGATGGCCGACTCATCACTGACACTTCCCGTAAGGTTGTAGGCGCGAGCGGTGCGATCGTCCAAGACCACATCTTGGATCTTACTCTCATCGTCCACACCATTGACCACCGAGTTAATCTCATTGATATCCGCATCTGGGGCCGAGAAGTTTAACTCTTCATAGGCATTGAACCCCGTTCCGGCAGGAATCAAACGACCAATAATGACGTTTTCCTTCAAGCCGCGCAACCAATCGGATTTACCCTCAATGGCCGCCTCAGTGAGAACACGAGTCGTTTCTTGGAAACTCGCCGCACTAATAAAGCTATCCGTGTTGAGAGACGCTTTGGTAATCCCCAACAGCATCGGCGTATATTGAGCCGGAGCGCCCCCAGTAATCGACATCGCTTCATTGACCTGCTCCACTTGACGCAGTTCAATCAACTCACCCGGTAACATCGTGGTATCACCGCCATCATCGATTTTCACCTTCGAGGTCATCTGACGCACAATCACCTCAATGTGTTTGTCAGAAATATCCACCCCTTGGGATTGATACACCGACTGCACCTCGTTCACCAAGAAGGTTTGGACATTGCTAAAGCCCGTCAACGCCGCCTCATAGGTCCCCGAAGGCGCGAGGTAGTCAAACCAACATTCGAGGATTTCATGGGGGTTCGAGGGACCATCGGTGAGGGGTTCAGCCACATCCACCCGTTGGCCATCCACCACCAGCACATTATGTCCTGACAGGGTACGGTATTCCGACACCGTGCCATCGTCTTCGACCACACGAATTTCAACAGAATCATCATCTTCATAGATGACCTGAGCGGTTCCCGGACGACGGTTGAGGACGCAGGCCTCCTTCGGTTTACGGGCTTCGAGGAGTTCTTCAATCCGAGGTAGCCCCTGAATGATGTCTCCCGTTTTCGCCCGTTCAAACACCAGCAGCACCAGGTTATCGCCCCGTTGCACCAAGCTGCCATCATCCACATGGAGAATCGCACCCGGAGACACACGATAAGGACGAGCGTGACGCAAGACAATCTCGTTGTCGTGAATTTCAACCACTTGCCCCGATTCTTCCAAGGTTACCCCTTCGGCCAGGGTGGCACCGCTAACGAGCAGATCCCCTTCTTTGACTTGAGGTTCAGCATCGCCGAGATTGAGGCTAAAGCGATCCTCTTCACTGACAATCAGAACCCGGCGGGTGGCTTCAGTCCCCTCACGAATCCCGCGTACCATCCCCGGATTCCGACAGGCGATTTCCGTACGGGCCACGACCGAGCCTGGCTCGATTTGGTCACCGTCTTGGACCAATAAACGGGTGCTAGTGGTACTGGTAAAGAGCGGGTCAACGTTGGTATTTTCCCGACGCACGGTGAGAGATTCGATGACCACCAATTGCAGACGCATGGCTTCATCGTCTTCCTCATCGGGGACGAGTTCGATGTCTGCTTCGAGGTGACGGGCATCGCTGCCAATGTCAAGAATCAGTTGGGTGCGGATGAGTTCTTGACCTTCAACGGATTTAATCCGCTCGCCATCTTTGAAGGGCAACATCCGTTGTACAGGCCGCAGAGCGATGGGGAAGGCGTTTTCTTGACCTTCAGCGGGCTGCTGACTGGGAACCGAGGGCGTATCGGGAACTTGGAACTCCTCAACCGGACGCAGTAGCACTCCAGTTCCTTCGGGGGTGGTGACGGATTCCACGAAACAGAGAGACTCGGCCACTAAGCCGGGGGCAACTTCTTGGCCCGGATGGACGAGACTCTGTTCGGGAACGCTGAGTTTGTCGTTGCTGCTGAGGTCGAGGAGATGGAAGTCTCCGGCTTTAATGGAGATTTCCCGCAAAATGTCGTTTTTCTGGACGACTTCGACAATGCCGCTATTCTGACAGTAGATGTCTTTGACGACTTCCGTACCGGCTTCAACAAAGTCCCCGTCTTCGACTTCGAGGAGGGAGATGTCTTTGTTGATTTCGTGGGTTTCTTCGGGAATCCAGATCATGGTTCCCCCTTTGGTGATCTCGTAGCCGGCTTTACTGCCTTTGCCTCGTTTGGCGACTTCGATATCTCCGTATTTGAGAATCCCGCCGGTATGGGTTTTGTAGGTGTCGTCAATCAGTTCGGCCACCACTTGGCCATTGCGGACTTTGGTGCCGGGGGTGGCGGTGAGGGTAAATTCTTGCCCCTGTTGGGTCGAGACGATGTAATGGTCACGCCCTTGACTGGTGACGGTGGTGACTTTGGCGCTGTCGAGACGCACCGAGGCGGTGATGATATCGACTTCTTTGGGAATGGTGGGCGCGGGGGCCAGGCTGGATTCTCCGGCATCTTCGGGGGAGGGGAGATCCTCTTGAGGGATGCGCACAATCCCGCCGGTTTCACTGGGGGTTTCGGTGACGGCTAAGACATCTCCGGCTGTGACGGAATGACCGTTTTTCACCACGGGGGTGGCACCGGGAGGCAGGTTATAGACTTCGCCTTTTAGCACCCACATCAGTCCACCGCGAGCGGCGATGATGGTGGTGTTGCCCTGACGGTCTTTTTTCTCTTCGGGAATGACGCCGGCATATTTGACTTCCCCGCCGATATCCGTGGCCACGTCTTTGGTGGCTTTCTCGGTGTTCTTACGGGTGCGAGCATTGCCGATGGGAACTTCGGCGATGAACTCGTCGGCGCTGACGCTGTCGCCATCGCGGATGATTAGGGTCGACCCTTGAGGTAAGAAGATGGTATGGCGTTTGCCTTTACCGCTGGGTTCAATGACGAGATCTCCGGCTTGTTCAACCATGTAGGCTTCTTCGCCGTGGCGGGTCCGGTAGGGACGCGCGGTGAGGTCTTTGCCGTAGCGTGCGGTCCCGTCGAAGGGGGCTTTGGCGGGTCGGGCCACTTCCCCGGTGAAGACTCCGCCGGTGTGGAAGGTACGCATGGTGAGCTGGGTTCCGGGTTCGCCGATACTTTGGGCGGCGATAATGCCCACGGCTTCACCCAGGTCAACCAGTTCGGCGTGGGCCAAACTCCAGCCATAGCAATGTTGACAGACGCTACGGGCTGATTCACAGGTCAGGGGCGATCGCACCCGCACTTCATTGAGACCAGCGGCGACAATCGCATCGGCCAGTTCTTGACAAATCACCTGATTACGTCGAGATTCGATGACCTCTTCGCAATTTTCATGGCGATTGTGGACGGAGACGGAAATCAGTTCCCCGGTTTTCGGGTGATGGACATCTTCGGCCAAAACGCGACCCAACAGACGGGTTTCGAGGGGAATCGAGACTCGTTCCCCGCTACGCATACTTTGCAGAGGAATGCTGCGCTGGGTTCCACAGTCGAGTTCCCGGACGATGGTGTCCTGAGACACGTCCACGAGACGACGGGTGAGATACCCTGAGTCAGCGGTCCGCAGGGCGGTATCGACGAGACCTTTACGCGCCCCGTAGGAGGAAATAATATACTCGGTGACGGTCAGACCTTCCCGGAAGTTGGTTTTAATGGGTAAGTCGATGATTTCCCCTTGTGGGTTAGCCATCAAGCCCCGCATTCCCACCAACTGACGCACCTGGGAGATATTCCCCCGCGCCCCAGAGAAGGCCATCATATAAACGGAGTTGAGGGGGTCACTTTGTTTGAAGTTGGTGACCACGTCATCTTTGAGTTCTTCGCTGGTGGTACTCCAGGTGTCAATCACTTTCTGGAAACGCTCCACCTCAGTGATTTCCCCTCGGGTATAACGAGCCTCCGTGACATCAATTTCTTGTTGGGCGGTGGCCAGCAATTGTGGTTTGGAGGGCGGAATTTGCAAGTCCTCGATGCTGATGGACACCCCAGCTCGGGTGGCATAGCGAAAGCCCAAGTCCTTGAGGTGGTCGGCAATTTGGGCGGTTTTTGCGGTTCCATGATAGCTGAAGGCCCAAGCAATCAGGGAACGCAGTTGTTTTTTGTCGACGACTCGATTGTAAAAGAGCATAGTCTCTCAACGTTGACGGGTTTAATAGGGAGGAGGATGAGATAACCAGTGGGGCGCGATCGCCCCCCTGGGGAGAACGGTCTCTAGGCTAGAGCTTCTCGGATGGCTTGGTTATAAATAACCCGGCCTGGAGTGGTATAGACATATTGAGCGATGAGTTTTCCATCGGCATCGAAGCGTTTACGGCTGTACTGGTAACGTTTCACAACGCTGCCATCGTCGAGGGTTTGTTCATCAATCAGGGGGTCGTCGCCTCCAGTGACGACATTGTCATCAGGGCCGAGACGCACCCAGACGTATTTATGCAGATGAACTAATCCCCGTTCATGGGCAATAATCAGATCCTCAGGGTTCGCAAAGGTTTGTTCGTTCTTATCTTGAACCGTGGGGTTCTCAGCGGTGAGGTAGTAGCAGCCCAAGACCATATCCTGACTCGGCGTCACAATGGGCTGTCCAGTAGCGGGGGAGAGGATGTTATTGCAGGCCAACATCAGCAACCGCGCTTCCGCTTGGGCTTCGAGGGATAGGGGAACGTGAACCGCCATTTGGTCCCCGTCAAAGTCAGCGTTAAAGGCCGGACAGACGAGGGGGTGCAGTTGGATGGCGCGACCATCGACCAGAATCGGCTCAAAGGCTTGAATCCCCAGACGGTGAAGGGTCGGCGCACGGTTGAGCATGACGGGGTGGCCTTCGATGACTTCTTCGAGGACATCCCAGATATTGGGATCGTTGCGAGAAATCAGTTTTTTGGCGGCTTTGATGTTGTTGACAATACCTTGACGAATCAGGCGGTGAATCACGAAGGGTTGGAACAATTCGATCGCCATCTCCCGAGGTAAGCCACATTGGTGGATTTCCAACTTAGGACCCACGACAATCACACTCCGTCCCGAGTAGTCCACCCGTTTTCCGAGCAAGTTCTGACGGAAACGTCCTTGTTTCCCTTCAATGATATCGCTGAGGGACTTCAGGGGGCGATTATTTGCACCCACCACCGTACGTCCGCGCCGTCCGTTGTCGATGAGGGCATCCACAGCTTCTTGCAACATCCGTTTTTCGTTACGGATGATAATTTCCGGGGCCAAAATCTCCTGTAAACGAGCCAGCCGGTTATTACGGTTAATCACCCGACGATAGAGGTCATTGAGGTCACTGGTGGCGAAGCGTCCACCATCGAGCTGCACCATCGGGCGCAAATCGGGGGGAATCACGGGAATCGCATCGAGAACCATCCATTCAGGACGAGCGCCGGTAGCGATGAAGTTGTCAATCACCCGCAGCCGTTTGATGAGTTTGGCCCGTTTTTGCCCTTTGGAGTTGGAAATATCTTCCCGCAGCTTCTCGGCGACCACTTCGAGTTCCATATCCGCGAGCAGTTGCTGGATGGCTTCAGCCCCAATCCCCACTTCAATCCCTTCGAGTTGGGAGTCCTCGTCATACAGCTGTTCCTCGATTTCCATCCATTGGTCTTCGAGAAGTAGTTGTTTGTAGGCCAAATTATCGGCGTTGCCGGGATTCAGGACCACATAGGCGTTGAAATAGACGATTTGCTCCACATCTCGCAGGGGCATATCCAGCAAGATGGCCATGTAACTAGGAATCCCTTTGAGATACCAGACATGGGTCACCGGGGCCGCGAGTTTGATATAGCCCATGCGGTGACGACGCACGCGGGATTCGGTGACTTCTACGCCACAGCGTTCGCAGACAATACCACGGTGACGCACTCGTTTATATTTACCGCAGTGACATTCCCAGTCCTTGGCGGGGCCGAAAATGCGCTCACAGAATAAGCCGTCCATTTCCGGCTTCAGGGTGCGGTAGTTGATAGTTTCAGGTTTGGTGACTTCACCGACGACCTGGCCGTTGGGAAGGGTCCGTTCTCCCCAACCCCGAATCCGCTCCGGGGAGGCGATGGCGATTTTGACGTAATCAAAGCGCTGTTCGACTTTTGGCATCGTTTTGGGTACTCCGAAGGTTCTCTAGTCTGTGGGATGAGGGGGATATCGACCTCCGCTGACCTGGTGAGTCCCGAAATCGGGGACTGAGGACAGCGGAGGGGGGTCAGGGGTTACACGAGGATTAATCCTCGTCGTCTGAGCCTTTGGACATTGATTCGTAGGTGGGACGGTTGGGGGCGCGACGGCTGGAGACATCGGACATTAAATCGACTTCAGCGTCAACGCTGTTGCCATCTTCGGCGGTTCCCACTTTATGGACGGCAATATCCAAGCACAGGGATTGCAGTTCCCGCATTAGCACTTTGAAGGATTCGGGCGTTCCCGGACGAGGAATGGCTTTCCCTTTAACGATCGCATTCAAGGCTTCGTTACGTCCCTGCATATCGTCGGATTTGACGGTGAGCAGTTCTTGCAGGGTATAGGCGGCCCCGAAGGCTTCCAAGGCCCAAACTTCCATTTCCCCGAATCGCTGTCCCCCTTGTTGGGCTTTCCCACCGAGAGGCTGCTGCGTCACCAAGGAGTACGGTCCAGTGGAACGGGCGTGAATCTTGTCATCGACCAAGTGAACCAGTTTGAGCATATAAGCTTTCCCCACGGTCACGGGCTGGTCAAAGGGTTCACCGCTACGGCCGTCATAGACCTGAATCTTACCGGCATTTTGGGGGTTATAGACCCAATCCTTGCCGGTTTTCTCCCGCGCCTGTTGCAGCTTGCGGTTGACGGTTTGCCGCGATTGGTCGGTTCCGTGCATTTCGTCGAAGGGAACCATCTTGAAGCGGGCGTTGAGGTTATCTCCAGCCCAGGCCAACATACATTCAAAGATTTGTCCCACGTTCATCCGCGAGGGAACCCCCAGGGGACTCAAGACGATGTCTAGGGGCGTCCCATCGGGGAGATAGGGCATATCTTCCTGGGGCAGAATCCGGGAAATAATCCCTTTGTTACCGTGGCGACCAGCCATTTTGTCCCCGACTTGGATTTTCCGTTTCAGGGCCACATAGACGCGCACCACCATGTTGGCGCCGGGGGGCAGTTCGTCGCCCTGTTCCCGAGTAAAGACCCGCACATCGACGACACGACCTTTTTCACCGTTGGGAACCCGCAGGGAGTTATCCCGCACATCCCGCGCTTTTTCGCCGAAAATAGCCCGCAGCAGTTTTTCTTCGGGGGGTTGGTCGGATTCTCCTTTGGGGGTGACTTTCCCGACCAGGATTTCCCCGGATTCGACCCAAGCCCCAATGCGGATAATGCCGCTTTCGTCAAGGTGTCGTAATGAATCTTCACCAACGTTGGGAATTTCGCGGGTGATTTCTTCGGGTCCCAGTTTGGTTTGCCGGGCTTCGATTTCGTATTTCTCGATGTGGATACTGGTGTAGACATCATCGATAACCAGGCGCTCACTGATGAGGATGGAGTCCTCATAGTTGTAGCCTTCCCAGGGCATATAGGCCACGAGGATGTTTTGTCCCAGGGCCAGTTCTCCCCCTTCGGTGGCGCTTCCATCAGCCAGGACTTGTCCGGCTTCGACTTCGTCCCCTTCAAAGACGATGGGGCGTTGGTTGAGGCAGGTGTCTTGGTTGGAGCGTTGGTATTTTTGCAGTTCGTACTCGATGATTTGCGGTAAGCCGTTGCTGTCGCTTTCTTCGACGGTGGGACGCACCAAAATGCGCTCGGAGTCGACGTAGGTGACGACACCGGGGGTGCGGCTGACGATGACCATCCCCGAGTCACGGGCGGCTTGGGCTTCGAGTCCCGTTCCCACTAGGGGCCGTTCCGGGCGCAGTAGGGGAACCGCTTGACGCTGCATGTTCGACCCCATTAAGGCGCGGTTGGCGTCGTCATGCTCAATGAAGGGAATCAAGGAGGTGGCGACGGAGATAATTTGCACCGGGGAGACGGCCACAAAGTCCACTTGGTCCGGGGTGGTGGTGGTGAAGTCCTGACGGTAACGCACGGGAACCTGATCCCCTTGAATATAGCCTTCAGGGTTGATGGGGATATCTCCCGGAGCGACGCGCAGGTCGTCTTCCTCGTCGGCGGTCATGTAGATGGGGGCGTTCTCCCGCATGACGCGGCCGTTTTCGACGCGGTAGTAGGGGGTTTCGATGAAGCCGTAGTTACTGACGCGGGCGTGGGTAGCTAGGGAGCCGATGAGTCCGGCGTTGGGACCTTCGGGGGTCTCGATGGGACAGATGCGTCCGTAGTGGGAGGGGTGAATGTCGCGCACGGCGAATCCGGCCCGCTCCCGTGTCAGTCCACCGGGACCGAGGGCGGAAATACGGCGTTTGTGGGTCAGCTCCGCGAGGGGGTTGGTCTGATCCATAAACTGGGAGAGTTGGCTAGAGCCGAAGAACTCTTTGATGGCCGCCACGAGGGGTTTGGGGTTGACGAGGGAGGCGGGGGTGAGGGTGTCGGCGTCGGAGACGGTCATGCGCTCTTTGATAATCCGTTCGAGACGGTTGAGGCCGACGCGGACTTGGTTTTGCAGCAGTTCGCCGACGGAACGCACGCGACGATTCCCCAGGTGGTCGATGTCGTCGATTTGCCCCATGTCAAATTCGAGGTTGATGAGGTAGTCGACGGCGGCGAGGATGTCGTCGGAGGTGAGGACGCGGGTGCTGTCGGGGACGTTGAGACGCAGTTTTTTGTTGAGTTTGTAGCGCCCGACGCGCCCGAGGTCGTAGCGTTTGGGGTCGAAGAAGCGGGACTCTAGGAGCGAGAGGCCACCGGAGACGGTGGGGGGTTCGCCGGGTCGCAGTTTGCGGTAGAGTTCCATGAGGGCGTCTTCTTCGCTGAATTGCCCTTCTTTTTCGATGGTTTTTTCGAAGAAGTCGTAGTGACGGATGCGATCGCTAATCTCGGCGTCGGAGAGTCCCAAGGCTTTGAGCAGGACTTGGGCGGAGAGTTTGCGGGTTTTGTCGATGCGGACCCAAACGAGGCCGTTACGGTCGGTTTCAAATTTCAGCCAAGCGCCTCGGTTGGGAATGAGGGAGGCGTTGTAGGTACGGCGACCGTTTTTGTCGACGTCGGATTTGTAGTAGACGCCGGGCGATCGCACGATTTGGTTGACGATAACCCGCTCGGCACCGTTAATGATGAAGGTTCCCCGTTCGGTCATCAGGGGCAAGTCGCCGATGAAGACTTCTTGTTCTTTGATTTCCCCGGTTTCTTTGTTAATCAGCCGGGTGGGGACGTACATCTGGACGGCGTAGCTGCTGTCGCGGCGTTTGGACTCATCTACACTATATTTGGGTTCTTTAAGTTTGTAGTTACGACCGATAAAGTGAAGTTCTAGCTTTCCGGTATAGTCGGTAATGGGGGAGAAACTGTTGAGTTCTTCGATGAGTCCTTCTTCGAGGAACCAGCGAAAGCTCGATCGCTGGATGGCGACGAGGTCAGGCAGGTGAAAGACGGGGGCGGTGCTGGTGGTGGTCGTTTGTAAGTTAGTCATTCGTCTTCTTTGTCGGACTGTTGGGATGCGCTAAAGAAGTGGATACTTGACCGAGGTTTACCGGGCTAGGCGCAGGGCTACACGGCAAATCGAGGTTTCAAGAACTGAAACCTCGGTCAATGTTAAAGACAGGCTTGTGGGCATCGCCTGAGTGAGCGGGTTGTGGGTCGGTCGGGGGTGGGATTCCGACGGACGCTCGTTGGGATGATGGACGATTCGGGTAAAGTCCAGATCTTGGCATTCGTTTCGGAGTCTGCGGTTGCGCGGGCGGGGGATGGTACGATCGCACTCGGGAGGCTTGGGGTCTAAACGGGGCTTAGACCAAAGCAGGCGATCGCATTGTGCCGGGTTTGCTCGGCGAGGTCGTCAAAGGACACGCCGCGCAGTTGGGCCAGGGTTTCGGCAACGTAGCGCACGAAGGCGGGTTCGTTGCGTTTGCCCCGTTTGGGGACGGGGGCGAGAAAGGGACAGTCGGTTTCAATTAAAAGGCGATCATCGGGAACGAGCTGGGCGGATGCTTGCAAGGTTTGGGCATTCTTAAAGGTGACGATACCACTAAAACTAATATAAAACCCCAAATCCAGAAACGCTTGGGTTTCTGCGGGGGTTCCGGCCCAGCAATGCATGACCCCTCGGGGTTGACCGCCGCGATCCCGAAATTCCTGTAACTGCTCCACGAGAGCGCCTGCGGCGTCCCGACAATGGATAATCACAGGGAGATCGAGAGCTTCAGCGATGTCAAGTTGTCCCCGCAGGGCTGCATATTGCTCGGGGCGGTTGTCGGCTTTGAAGAAATCTAGCCCCGTTTCGCCGATCGCCACCACCCGCGTCTCAGCTTGAGCCAGACGGGTAATCTCTTGGCCAAGTTCGTCGGTCCAGTCCTGAGCGTCGAGGGGATGTAACCCCACGGCTAGGGACATTTCCGGCACTTGGGCGGCGATGGCCTGGGTGCGAGAAAATTCCCGAGGATGGACGCATGAATGAACCAAGTGGCTCACTCCGGCGGCTCGCCAGCGATCGCGAACTTGCTCGAAGTCCGCCTCGAAACGGTCAAAGTTGACGTGAACGTGGGTGTCAATAAGCGTCATGCGATCGGCTCAATGGTCGTCGGCCGCGCGAATTAGGCTGCGGCGGTGTCTTGTTGCTTCAGGGCTTTAGCCAGACGCGCTTTCTTGCGGGCGCCGGTGTTGCTGTGCAGTACGCCTCGTTTGACGGCTTTGTCAATTTTGCTATAGGCCAGGTTCATATGCTGTTGAACCTCCTCTAGGGCCTCGGGACTTGGGTTACTTTGGTAGGCCTCGACGGCTGTAAAGTACTTCTTCATCAGCGTGCGGATGGCTGACTTATGAGATTTATTGCGTAAGCGGTTGCGCTCGTTGACTTGAATGCGTTTGATTGCAGACTTAATGTTTGCCACCGATTAACTCCCCTATGTAGATCAATTCTGTTTACGTTTACTTTGGCTGTTCTTACCAGACATACTAATATAGCATCTCATTTGTGAGAAGTCGCGCTTTCTGAAAAAATCCGCGCTAAGCTGATAGGGTAATCAGTCTAAGTTGGGTTGCTCCCTCTGGCTCCGAGGCGGGCGATCGCATCCAGGATATCCTGGCGACTTCACTTTGGGGCAGACACGCGCGGAGGCATTCTGTAACATCCCATGCTGCGAATCATCACTCAGCGATCTGAAGCCGAGTCCGAGTTACGGCGAATCATGAACCGCACCCAGTCTGACGGGGTGCTAGAACAAGAAGCGAGCGTGCGAAGGATTGTCGACACGGTTCGCCAACAGGGAGATGCGGCTCTACTACGCTACACCCAAGAGTTTGACGGCCAATCTCTAACCCGTGGACAGTTGCGAGTCACGGGTTCTGAACTCGATGCGGCGTATCAACAAATTCCCAAACGGCTCTTGGATGCGATTCAACTGGCCGTGAAACAGGTTGAAGCCTTCCATCGTCAGCGGGTTCCCAAAAGTTGGGTTGATTTTGCTAAGGATGGTGTTGTCCTGGGGAAACGCTACACGCCGGTCGATCGCGCGGGACTTTATGTTCCTGGGGGTCGCGGTGCTTATCCCAGTACGGCGATTATGAATGCGGTTCCGGCCAAAGTGGCAGGGGTTGAGGGGATTGTCATGGTCACGCCGCCAGGGGATGATTTACGGATTGACCCGGCGGTGTTGGTGGCGGCCCAGGAAGCGGGAGTGCAAGAGATTTATCGGGTTGGGGGTGCGCAGGCGATCGCGGCTTTGGCCTATGGAACCAATACGATCGCTCCGGTGGATGTGATCACCGGCCCCGGAAATATCTATGTCACCCTGGCCAAGAAAATGGTCTTTGGAACCGTGGGGATTGATTCGTTAGCCGGACCGTCGGAAGTGTTGGTGATTGCTGATCGTCAGGCCGATCCGAGTCACGTCGCGGCGGACTTACTGGCTCAAGCCGAACATGATCCGATGGCGGCGGCGATTCTGCTGACGCCGGATTCGGCTCTGGCCCGTCAGGTGGTGGCTGAGGTGGAGGCTCAGTTGAGCGACCATCCGCGACGTTTGTGGACTGAGAAGGCGATCGCCCATTATGGATTGGTGGTGGTGGTGGATTCCCTGGCCGAAGCTGCTAACCTCTCGAATCAGTTTGCCCCAGAACACCTGGAACTCGAAATCGCCGATCCCTGGGAGTTGGTGCCACAGATTCGTCATGCGGGGGCGATTTTCCTGGGCTATTCGACCCCAGAAGCCGTCGGCGATTACTTGGCCGGCCCCAACCATACTCTACCCACCTCCGGCGCCGCTCGTTACGCCTCAGCCCTGGGTACGGAAACCTTTATGAAGCATTCGAGTCTGATTGAATACTCTCCGTCAGCCTTGCAAAATATGAGTCAGGCCATTCAAACCCTCGCTGACGCGGAAGGCTTACATTCTCACCGGGAGTCGGTTCGTTTACGAACTCAGTTTAAGAGCCAGGCTCCCCCAGATTCACCGGACTCGTAAGCTCACCGGGTCTGGTTTTGGCTGTATTTTTCGTCAGACCAACTAGGACGTTACATTGAGCTAAAACAACTACAATAAAAAGACTTTAGGATTTTCAGTCGTTTATTGTCAAGTGTCTATGATGCGCGATCTCTCCGGGCTGCTTCAACTTCCACTGCTGACTCTGGCCACTCTGGCGGGACAGCTCGCGCTAACCCCAGCCTTGGCTGAGGGACATGAGGAGCTGACCACCTACGAGTATTACGTCAATCGCTGTCAGAAGGGGAGCGATCGCGAGGCGGTGGTAGCCTGTGAGAAGGCGTTGGCCCTGCGGCCCGATGATGTCAGCACTTGGACGAATTTGGGGGTGCGCCTGGGGAATTTGGGGGACTATGAGGCGGCGCTGGCGGCCCATAATCGGGCGCTGAGACTGCGTCCAAGGTACGCTCTGGCCTTGCTCAATCGTTGTGCCGATCAGATTGCTTTAGGGCGCTGGATTGAGGCGGTTTCGTCCTGTGAGAGTGCGTTAGAGGGAGATGGGCGCTGGGGGGAGTTGAGTGCGGCGATCGCTTGGTATAATTTGGGCCTGGCTCAACAGGGTCTCGATCGCTACGGTGAGTCTCGTGAGGCTCTCATGCAGGCGATCGCCTTAGATCCCGAACAGGCCGCCGCCTGGAATCGTCTGGGCTATGCCTGGGAGCGCTTGGGGGACTATGATGAGGCCCTAGAGGCCTATCGTCGCGCCGTGGAACTGGCCCCGACGCGATCGAGCTATCGCGAGGATCTCAACCTAGTACAACGGCGTTTGCAGTTTTAAGGGGATCTGCCCATCCTCCGCGAGAGTCTAAGCGGAAATTCTAAAGGAAAGCAAAAAAAATCCCCAGCCCCGATAAACCATGTTATGGTGGTTAGAGAGATAGAAGAATTATCGGTCATAGTGTTTGTTTTTGGTATTAACTGGTTTTCTCCCGTTTAGTCTGAGCAAGCTTCACTCCGAAATCTCCATCTCTGCACGCTGTTTGATTTTGGAGACCCTCGATGTCCGTTTACGTTGGAAATCTTTCTTATGAAGTCACCTCTGAGGATTTAAGTGACGTTTTCTCAGAATATGGGACGATTAAACGGATTCACGTCCCGACGGACCGTGAAACCGGTCGCATGCGGGGATTTGCATTTGTAGAAATGGAACAGGAATCCGAAGAAGCCGCCGCAATTGAAGCCCTAGATGGGGCAGAATGGATGGATCGCGTTATTCGGGTTAACCCTGCTAAACCCCGTACCGACAAACCTCGGTACAACCGCCGTTAGGTTAATTCTAAGTCTTGAACGGTTAGCATCGGCGTCCTTGATGGCACGGTATGCTGACACATTGTATAATTGCACTGAGTAGTTACACGGCGAATCACATCATCGATGTCTAGCCGTCAAGCAAAGGCTTCCGTCATTGAACTCATCGTTTTAGGAGATATTCTCATAACCCGAGGGAGTTGAATGGCGAGCCTTCGTAAGAGGAACGGGAAAGTTTCCGAGCCTCTTTTTTTTCAAACTGTGAACTGTGAGTAGAAGGGAAGTGAATGACTCAAATTATCTTGGGTGATAGTGAACCCATCGAATCCGCATTACGTCGCTTCCGGCGCAAAGTCTCCCGCGCGGGACTCTTTTCGGATATGAAAAAGAATCGGTGTTTTGAGACTCCAGCGGAGAAACATAAACGCAAGGAGATTGCTCGTCACCGTGAGCGTCGGCGTTTCCGTAATCGTCGGAAATCCTATTAAGATGACTAGGGGGGTAGACGAACGTTTACTCCCCTTTTTTTTGCGGAGGTTTAGGGGTTAAGACTGGGGTCGTTTGAAATAGCAGGCGGTGGTAGAACGCTCACTGCGACGACTGTCTGGCGCGTAGAGACAGGTAACCATCTCAAAGCCGAGATCTCCCAAATCTTTAATTTGTTGGGTGAAGTTTTCATAGTTGGGGTCGTCTTCTTGGGTGGCGGAAACGGAACGATAGTCCCAACGAATGGCTTCTCTGGAGCGGTTAGGAGGGTTGTCTGGG
Organism: Phormidium sp. SL48-SHIP; assembly: GCA_004299065.1. Lineage (GTDB taxonomy): Bacteria > Cyanobacteriota > Cyanobacteriia > Cyanobacteriales > Geitlerinemataceae > Sodalinema. The sequence goes on from SIHH01000004.1 coordinate 37,815, forward strand.
GGCGAAAATTGCGCCGAGACGGGACCTAGGGAAAGAAATAGGCCGAAGAGACTCAGACAGATAACATTGACGACAACAAGCCAAGACCAACGTTTACGATTTATTTGGCGATTCATGAAAATTGTCCCACAACGATTGTAATGGTTCTGCTGACCCTAGATGATGCGTTAGATGATGCGTTGGTAATGTTCGATCGCCTGCTGCGCGATCGCCTGCCAACTATAATACTGAGTAGCATAGGTACGAGCATTGTTCCCGCGTCGCTGACAGTCATCGAGATTGGCTAACGCATCGAGGAGGCGATCGCGAACCGACTCGACCGAACAATCGGCCACCCAGCCAGACTCCGACGACGCCACCGCCTCACAAATCTGGACGCGATCGGAAATTAACACCGGTGTACCCACTCCCATCGCTTCAGCCACGGCGATGCCAAAATTCTCATAATAGGACGGTAGCACAAACAAATCGGCGCGGTGCAAGAGGGCGGCTTTCGTCTCACCACTGACAAAGCCGGTGATGCGAGTTTGTCCGTGAATCGGGGAGTTGCGGAGGCGATCGCCAATCCTCTGTTCATAGGCGGGATCTTGGGGATTACTCCCGGCTAAGACAAACTGAAACTCGATTCCCTTGGCGGCGATCGCCTCCAACGCCGGAATCAGCAAATCTAGGCCTTTTTTCGGTTCCACCCGCGACATAAACAGAACTAAGGGACGAGTTGCGTCAACTCCCAACGCCTGAACAATCTCTTGTATCCGAGGTGGGGAGTCTGGCGGCGTTACCCCTAGAGGAATCACCCAATCTTGAGTTTTGACCCCGAAGCGGTGAGAAATTTTGGCTTCTTCGGCGGTGGTGAAGTGCATGGCGGCGGCTTGGGCCAGGTTTTCCCGTTCTAAAACCCTGGCGTAGAGGTCTTTCAGGCGGGATTTTTTGCGTAAATCCGCCGGATCGAGGGTTCCCAGGGGTCGCAACACATAGGGAACTCCCCGTTGACGACAAATCCAAGCCGAGAGGCTACTGACCGGGGAAAAGAGTGCGTGAATATGGACCAAATCATAGTCCCTGGCGTGGTTCCACAGCCATTGAAACAGGGGAAGGGAGAATTTATAACGCCGGAAGGGAGAACAGCGACAATAGCGAATGTGGTAGCCATCTTGGGGAATGGCTTGATTGAGGGGAACATCGAGGGGATCTTGTCCTGAGTCGCCGTTGGAGTCGGTGGTGAGGAGGGTTAGGTCAACTCCTTGTTCGGCTAAGGCTTGGGAGAAGCCTAAAATCATTTGACTCGGACCGCCATAGACGAGGGAGACGGAGGGGACAATTTGCAAAACTTTCATGGCGATCGCCGTCTTGGGGATAGAGAGATGTCCTGTTCTAGGATAGTGGAAACTCTCCCCAACTGGGAAAATGGGTCAGTTCGCCCGAGTCGCTACTATGGGAAGATGTGGATGCGATCGAACCTGTACATCTGCTGCTTCTCATTCTCGTTAGCTATGGACGCCTTTAGATTTGCGATCGTCAGTGATTTACATATTGCCCTTCCCCATACCATTTGGGATAGTCCCCAGCGGTTTCATTTGGTGGAAGTCTCGATTCCGGTGTTGGAGACGATTTTGGATCGCCTCAGCGGACTTGACTTAGAGTTTTTGCTAATTCCGGGAGATTTGACGCAACATGGGGAACCGGAGAATCACCACTGGTTAGCCAAACGGTTGGCGGAACTCCCCTATCCGGTGTATGTGATTCCCGGAAATCATGATATCCCGGTGGCGGTGGCCAATGACCATTCGATTGGGATGGCGGACTTTGCGGGGTATTATCCTCATTGTGGTTATGGCCAGCCTCACGGGTTAGATTACACCGTTGAGTTACGTCCGGGGTTACATCTGATTGGCTTAAACTCCAATCACTTCAACGCCGAAGGAAAGCAGGTGGGGAGGGTGTTGGAGTCGCAGTTAGACTGGTTGGATGACCAATTGCAGCAGCTTCGGGGGGAGGAGGTGTGGCTGATGGTGCATCATAATGTGATTGAACATCTTCCAGGCCAGTCTGAGAATGGTTTGGGACGACGCTATATGTTGGACAATGCACCGCAGTTACGGAGGTTGTTGCGATCGCATGGGGTGCAATTAGTGTTTACGGGCCATCTTCATGTCCAGGATATCGCCCAAGCGGGAGATCTCTATGACATTACCACGGGATCTACGGTGTCTTATCCTCATCCTTATCGGGTTTTGGAGTATCGGCGGGATACTCAGGGACAGACTTGGTTGCAAATTGAGTCGGGGAGAGTTGATGGGGTGCAGGATTGGGAAAATCTCGGTCAACTCTCTCGCGACTGGATGGGCGATCGGGCCTATCCCTTTATGCTACGCTTACTGACCGATGCTCCTCTCTATCTCTCCCGAGAGTCCGCCGAGCCTCTCATCCCCAGTTTGCGCTATTTTTGGGCTAACATCGCCGATGGGGATGCTCAGTTTGAATTTTCCCATTTTCCCAGCCAACCGCGCCAGTTTTTTGAGTCGTTCTCCGCCATTCATCCAGAGGGACATTTGGCGTTAATTGACAATCATATCGCCCTCAAATTGACCTCTTCGCTCTAATCTGCTTGTCCTTGTCCCGGTTTCTCTTATTCCGCTGATGGTCTCTAACGCCAAACTCCGACGCTGGGCGATCGCCTTTATTTTTGGACTCTCCCTAGTCATTGTTGCGGGAGAAATTCTGGTTGAAAAAATTGCTATTTTTGGCTTTCACGACATCATTGATATTGACAATCCTCAAAAACAACTGCCCCGACGACCTGAATTTAGCGCCGATTATAGTATCGATAAATTTGAAGACTTTTTGCGGCAGTTGGTAGAGCGTCATTATTGGTTTTTGTCGTCAAACGACCTCTATAATTACTATTATAAACAACCCGCCGCTCCGCTTCCCGAAATTTATAAATATCGCCCCAAGGTCATGATTACCATTGATGACGGCTATCGAGACGCTCATCTCAATGTTTTGCCACTTTTGGAGCGACTTTATCGAGAAACTGGCGAGAAAATCACGGTAGTTTGGTTTGTCAACTCCTCGTTTATGGGGGTTCCTGGGACTTATTTAGATCACGCTAGTTGTGAGGAGTTGCGGGAAGGAGTGATTCGGGGCTATTATGATATTCAATCTCATGGGGCGAATCATGATAATCTGACGTTAATTTCGGAAGAAGATGTTGAGAAAGAGGTGGGGCGATCGCAGCAGGAACTGAGAGACTGTTTAGCTGATTTAGAGGGAGATGAAAGCATCGCAAATCATATTTCTTATCCCTTTGGGGCTATCAATAAAAACGCCTTGGAGATTGTTGAAACTTATCATGAATCGGGCTATCTTTATAATACCCGAAGTTTGCGGCTCACGCCCTTTCGCGATCGTTATTTTATCCCCCGTCAAACGGTGAATCGAAATACCTCTGTTGGCCGGCTGCTACGTTTGGCGGCTGGGGGGTGGTTTTAGAGTTTGCCAGATATCCAACACCGAGGAGGGCGAACGGCCATCCCCTCCTGGGAGGGGTTAGGGGTGGGTTACCCTACAGACATCTGTAGCACGAATGCATGAAAATTGGTATTACAATGTCCGAATTCCAACTGAAAGGTGATGCTATGCAAGCCAAACTTAAAGAGCAACTGTCTCGTGCTGATGCTGAAGTGATGTTAGAGCGGCTGCCTGAGCGAATTCGTGCAGCTTTACTCGCTCGTGCCACTGAAATAGAGTATCCAGTTGAGGCGGTTGTCGAAATGGCAATTGCCAGTTTCCTCGATAGTGAGGCACTCGGCTTCGCCGATTGCAAGCCAGGGCGCGGACTCTGACAGTTCTTGTTTAACCCACGTCTCTCACTCCTTATCGGCATTCATGTAAGATTGACGTTGCACCCTTCAAAGCCGCCAACGCCAACGCAGTTGCTTCAATCCCCAAACCACTCCCACCACGAGTATCGTCATCAAGATGGCCCGCAGGGTTCCCCGCAGGGGGGAGGCGGTGACGGCGTTGATGAGATTGCGCACGCCGGTTAAGGTAAGAATGGGCAAAATCAGGTTAAGATACGCCACATAGCCAACCAGGGGATTGCGGCCGGTGTCGATGAGTGGGGGAATTAACCCCGGTAAACGACGATCGCCGCGAAAGATATCGACCACAACCCGTAAACTGATCAATAGCCAAATGGAGATTCCCGTGGTGGTGAACAGATAACTCCAGGTGGCGGGATCTTTCTTAATTCCTCCCTGAACTGGGTCCAAGACTAACCCCAAAGCAATCCAATAGGTTCCCCAGGTCATCCATTGGCTCAGCAGCCGCTCCTGGGGGCTGTAGGGCTTCTGTTTGAGCCACCAGGTCAAACTTGTCAAAATCAAAGATATCACCACCGTTTGCCCCAGCCAGCGCCCCTGGAGTCCAATTAACAGGGTCAGGGTCCAGGTGAGTCCCAAGAGGGCGATCGCCCCATAGCGGCGGGCCGTCCAGCTTGGGGTAGACTCGTCTTCATGCAGCATCTGCCACAGTCCATCGCCGATGAGGGTGGCGGGGAGAACCACCAGCAGATATTTGAGATAGGCCAGGTTGAGAAGATGAGGGATGGGGGAGATGTCGAGATGCGATCGCACCCAACCGGATTCACCCAGAGACAATTGCAGACCAAAAACGAGGGCGATCGCCCCTAAACGGCCCAGAACCTGGTCCCGAGTCAGCCACCAAATGGCTGTTCCAGCAATAGCAACATTGCCTAAAACCACCAAAATAATATCATGACGAGTGCTAGAAAAGCCACTGCCATCGGCATAGGTTAACTGAGATAACAGCACAATTCCCAATAGCCAACCCAAGAGATTTAACCCTCGTTGAATGGGAGGCGGAACCCAACGAGGAAATTCGCCAAAGGCTAACCCCAAAATCAGAAATCCCAGCAGAGAAATCCACCATCGCCACACTCCTAAATCCGGGTCAAGGATATTGGGGCGACAATGTTGTAAAAAGACCGCAAATGCAATGAGAGACATCCCTCGCCACAGCGTTGAGAGGGCAATTTTCCACCCCGGCCAACCCTGTTCAATGCGTCGCCGCTGGGCCAGAGGAATTGCAGCCCCCATCGCGAAGAGGAAGGCGGGGAAGACAACATCGACCCAAGTGAGTCCCGGAACCTCGGGGTTAAAGAGGTGATCTGGGGGCGGAACTTGGGCGTGATACATCCAGGCCGGGAGGGCGCCGCCAAAGGGAATGATTCCCGAGAATACCATGGCGAGAACGGCCAATCCTCGCAGACTATCTAGGGCGAGCGATCGTTGAGTCACAGTGGGCGCGGGTGAAGGTCGTCCCCTATTATGGGCTAAGATAGGAGGGAAAGAAGGGTGTTTTGTGGGAAGTAGGGGCGAAAAATTTTTCGCCCCTACTCCTCCTTATGAATGATAACGGTTTAAGCTATGCCAGTATCCTCAGAGACGGTTCGCTGGACGATCACCGATTTGGAGTTATTTGATGACCCGAATAATTCCTATGAAATCATCGATGGACAACTGATTGTGACTCGCGCCCCTCATTGGCAGCACCAAGAAATTAGTGGTAATGTCTATATGGTCTTAAAGGCCTGGTCGCGTCAAACGGGATTAGGACGAGCGGCGATCGCCCCAGGGATTATTTTTTCCGATATCAACAGTGTCATCCCCGATGTGGCTTGGGTGAGTCAGCCACGACTGGATGCGTGTTTGGATGACTCTGGCCATCTAACCGCCGCCCCGGATTTGGTGGTGGAAGTGTTGTCGAACTCGAAACGCGATCGCCAACGGGATTATGAACTCAAACTCAAACTCTATTCATCGGAAGGGGTTTTGGAGTATTGGATTCTGGACCGATACAAGCAGGAACTGAAAGTCTATCGCCGGGAGGGGTCTCAGTTAAGCCTCTCAGAAACCCTTTTCCCCAGTGACTCCCTCACCAGTCCGATTTTGCCGGGATTTTCTTGTGTGGTGTCGGATTTGTTTGACTAAACGTTCCCGAATGGTGCGTTCCGGCAAGTTGAAAGGTGATTTGTCAAAGTTCAAACTCGTTGCAAGCCGGGACGCACCCTACCAGGTCGAACCCTTGTGGTCGCCCCTACGTCTTTCCCCTCTTGGGAGGGGTGCCCGGAGGGCGGGGTGGGTTCTCCGGTGTTCCCAATTAAGGGGCTGGATTGGGATATTTGGCGTGAATTGCGTCAATGGCGGTTAACATATCCGGGGTTAATTCCACCGCTACGCTGCCTATATCCTCCTTCAACTGATCTAACGTTGTCGCCCCGATAATGGTACTGGCCACAAACCAGCGCGATCGCACAAAGGCCAAGGCCATCTGGGCCGGTGACAATCCCCATTGCTTGGCCAACTCCAGATAGGCCCCTAACGCCGCTTGCACATTAGCCTTACCATAGCGTGCCCCAAAGCCGGGAAATTGTCCGACGCGGGAGTTGGGATCGACGCCGCCTTGGTGTTTCCCGGTCAAGAAACCAAAGGCCAGAGGACTGTAGGCTAATAAGGGGACATTCTCCCGATAACTGGTTTCAGCAAGCATTAGGTCAAACTCGCGATTGAGGAGACTATAGGCGTTCTGAATCGACACCACTCGGGGAAGGTTCAACGTCTGGGCCAGATGACAAAACTGATTCACCCCCCAGGGGGTTTCATTACTCAATCCCACATAGCGGATTTTACCGGCATCCACCAGGTCTTTAAAGACTTCTAACTGTTCGTTGATGGGAACCGTGGGCCGATCTTGGTCTGGGTTGAAGGTTCCGCCGCCAAAGAGGGGGACATAGCGATCGGGCCAGTGGATTTGATAGAGGTCGATGTAGTCGGTTTTGAGTCGTTTGAGACTGTCATTGACCGCTTGTTCGATGTTGGGGCGATCGACTTTGCGATCTTTACCGCGAATCCACTCCATCCGTGAACCGCCGCCGGTGACTTTGGTGGCGATGATGAGTTGGTCCCGTTGCTGTTTGGCGAGCCATTGACCAATATATTCGCTGGTTCGGCCTTGGGTTTCCCCCCGGCCAGGGACGGGGTACATTTCGGCGGTGTCGATGAAGTTGACTCCTTGGGCGATCGCATAATCGAGTTGTGCATGGGCCTCCTCGATGCTGTTTTGTTGCCCGTAGGTCATGGTTCCCAGACAGATTTCTGAGACCTGTAAATCACTGTTACCGAGTTGGCGAGTTTTCATAAAATCGAGATCAATCACGAACTGCTGTTATCCCAGTTTAGGAGCAACCTCCCCGCAATTCATCTCCTAAAGTCCCAATAGCATCCCCAGTAACACCGCAAACCCCAGCCAGACATTTTGGGCAAACAAATCGCCGAAGGCGGGACGGGGTAAGGTTTCCTCTTGAAGTCGGGCCACTTGCCAAGTCCAGCCCCCCGTAGCCAGGACTAACGCCAGCCAAAATTCGCTCCCTAAGCCCAGTTGAATGCCCACAACCCCCAAACAGACCACCGTGGCGATAAAACAGAGGGCGATCGCCGCCACAACCGCCTCTCCAAAGAAAATCGCACTGGAGTTGATGCCGATTTTTAGGTCATCTTCGCGATCGGATAGGGCGTAAATAGTATCAAACCCCAATGTCCACATCACCGTCGCCCCCCATAACCACCAAGTTGAGGCGGTTAACCCTCCCTCGACGGCACTCCAACTAATCAACACCGCAAATCCCCAAGCCAGGGATAGAACCAATTGGGGGACCGGAAACACCCGTTTTGCGGCGGGATAAAGCAAAATCACGGGAACCGCCGCCACACAGAGGGCGAAGGAGAAGCGATTGAGATAGGAAGCTAAACCTGCGGCACAGAACAGGGCCACGACGCCCACCACAATCCCCGTTTTAATGGACAAGGCCCGGGAGGCCAGAGGGCGGGATTGGGTGCGTTCGACTTGATTGTCGATGTTGCGATCCCAAAGGTCATTGGCGACACAACCGGCGGCGCTGGTGGCTAGGGTTCCCAGGATAATCACGCCAATTAGGGGCAGGGGTGGGGTTCCTTGGGCGGCTAAGACGACGGCCCAGAGGGCGGGAATCATGAGAATGAGGCGGCCGGCGGGTTTATGCCAACGTAAGAGGCGAATGACGGTTTTCCAGGTGGGTTCTGAGGGTTGAGTCAGCATGGTTGGATGGGAATGGGTCGTCTGGGGGTGATGGACATCTCAAGAGATCCAAATCTCTGGGCTGGACGTATCTAGGACAGACCATCTTGAACCTAGGGAGACACCTAGAGAGACTTTATTAATTATGAGCGTAACCTATCATCCTTCCCCGAAGCTAATGCCCGGTGTGGCAACCCCTGAGTTGACGATTTCTACGGTTGGCGGCCAAACCTGGCGATTGCAGGATCAACAGCCGCAAAATTTTACGATGATTGTGGTTTATCGGGGGCTACATTGTCCCATTTGTCAAGCCTATTTGACGGATTTGGAAGGGCTGTTGGACAAGTTTGCGGCGATGGGAATTGGGGCGATCGCCGTCAGTGGCGATACCGAGGAGAAAGCCCGCCAAGCCAAGGCGGATTGGGGCTTGAAGACCTTAACGGTTGGCTATGGTCAATCGGTCGAGTCGATGCGAGATTGGGGACTCTATGTGTCGGATCAGGCGTTTGATTATGAACCGGAACGCTTTGCTGAACCGGGGTTGTTTTTGGTTCGCCCGGATGGAACGCTGTATTATGCGGCGATTAATAATGCTCCTTTTGGTCGTCCCAATTTGAAGGAATTTCAGGGGAGTTTGGCGTTTATTCTTGAGAAGAATTATCCCACCCGAGGGATGGGATAGGGGTTAATTTGTCTTAAAAAAATTGGTCTGAAAAATTGGTCTGAATGTTTATGAATTGGTGCGTTCCGGTTGTTTTCTGTCTTTTTCTAAAAGTAAAAAATGGGGCTAAACCGGAACATACTCTACCGGTGTCTAAAAGATTCTAATCGTCGTTGATTTTGACTCCTGTAAAGTTTGCGCCTTTGGTACGCGCTAGGGTTAAATCGGCATCAAATAAATTGGCATTGGTTAAGTCAGCATCGGTTAAATCGGCTTTGGTTAAATTGGTTTCCAAGAGATTGGCTTCTCGTAAATCAGCGCCTCGTAAATCGGCGCGAGTCATGTTCGATCGCGCCAAATTGGTCATATAGAGTTTTGATTTTTGTAGGCGAACATCTCGCATCCTAGCACTGGCAATAATCGCATCAGACAAATCGGCACCGCGAATGTCCGCTTCGGTTAAATCGGCATCAATCATCGTGGCGCGTCGGAGACTGGCCCATTTGAGTTTAGCTTGGGTAAAAATGGTTCCCCGAAGATGGGTTTGAGTTAAATTCGCTCCGGTTAAATTCGCACGAGTTAAGTCCGCATAACTTAAATCAATATCCCGTAAATCACAATAGGATAAATTCGCCCCTCGTAAGTTGACGGGGTTATAAATCCGGCGTTCATAGCGTAAATTGGCCCCACGTAATGAGGCGCCCCGTAAGTCGGCGCCACTGAGGTTGCAACTGCGTAAATCGGCCCCCATTAAGTTCGCATCAATTAGCGTCGCCAGGCTCAAATCCGCGCCGCGTAAATCGGCCCGTTGTAAAATGGCTCCATGTAAATCTGCATCTCGCAGATGGGTGTTTTGTAAATTCGCTTGTTTGAGATTGGCGCCGCCGAGTTTGCTTTTGCGGAGATCCGCCCCATCGAGTTGACTGCGGGTGAGATAGGCGAAGAGTAAATCAGCCCCTTGAAGATTGGCCCCACTCAGTCGAATCCCGATCAGTTCTGCACCGGATAGTTTGGCGTTACAGAGGGTGACGCTCTTAAAATCTACATCTCCGGAAATGTAACGTTCTAAAACTTCCCGAGCGTCCATAGGAGTTTGGCCCAGTGTTATCCAATCATGAGCTTACAGTAAAAACGATCGCGTCCAACTCGGACGTTTCTGTCCTGGCTCACGGCCATGGACTTTCAGGCGATCGGCACTGCTTAGCTTTAATTCTAGGATACTCTCGTACATCTGAGTGCCGAGGCGATGTGGATCGTGCTCGGTGCTGGGATTGAGGGAGGCTAAGTCGAGAACGACATGGAGACAGCGGCCTTTTTGTGTGGCGAGTAGGTTAATCCCGGAGGCGCGATGACGCTGAATTAACCAACGGGCGATCGCGCGGGGGGTTCCCAGGCTGGCCTGTTGCTGTAACTCGGCGTTGGCTGGCGTCGCTGACTGGCTGGGGGGGGTGGGGGGAACGGGATGTTCGAGAACGCCGCCAATGCGATTGAGGTTCAAACGTACGTCGTTGAGGAGGCTGCTGACGGCTTCATGTTTGATGCGTAGTTGCTCTTGGGGGTCGATATGAGCGCAAGTGGCTTCTAGGTTCATTTCCAGGTCCGTGATGCTTTGGGCGATCGCCTCGGTGAGATCTTTACTCGATCGCCGAATCAGATCCTGAACTTCATCGGTGGTGGCCAGATGTTGCAGCAGGCGATCGCTCAGACGAGGTGAACTGGTGGCCGGTGAGTAGGCTGGATTGGGGGCGGCCGGTAAGACGGGTTCCGGCTCCTGTGCGGGCGATACAGGCGGGTTAGCCGCTCGATTGAAGGTCATGCCAAAAAAGAGGCTATTGTCGCTCTCATCGTCTTCTAGGTCTGGCTCTGAGGCTCTTTCAGAGTCCATCTGCAAGGCGGGACTATCGGTAATATGATTGCCAAAGCCGATGTCTTCTGGGGGAGACTCAAACTCCGCTACGAGATCCTGAGAACTCTCCTGAGAACTCCCCTGAGAACTTTCCTGAGAGCGATCGCCCACCGCTTGCACATAAAAGCGCGTCAAACACCGAACCAGCAAATCGGCGGCGTTGAGATTCTCCTCAACGCCATCGAGGTTGCGGGCCGTGCGATGGAGACGGGTATCGAGTTCGTCTAACGTCGGACAAGCCTCGAAGAGATTACGTAACAGTTCGTCGAGTTCCTGGGCTTTCAGGGCCATCCAGTCGCGATCGCTAAAATCGAACTGGCGATAAATCGTGGAAAAAATCAGAATTTTGCTACGTAGGGGATTGGTTTTACGCAACAACTGTCCCCGCACGTCAAAGAGATCGTCGGGACCTTGGATTCGAGTAACCGTCAGTTCGTCGCTGTCAAACACGTTTACGCTCTTAAGATGCACCGGTCGCACAGGCAAGGGACATAATCGTAGACTCGCCCAAAGACTTGCCCAAAGACTTGCCCAAAGACTCGCCCAAAGACTGATGGCACAAGACGAGATATCATCAAAACAAGTTGCACTGTTTGTACTCCTAAGTTTTCGAGCCGTCAAGACGGGGGACTCCCCCCAGCCACGATAGAATCAACCTATTTGTTGTCGGACGTGTTCTCGCGGATACTGAGGAAAACGTCCTAGTTTTGAGGATTTGGTCATGACAGACACCACACCGCTGAGCAATGCCATTCGGATGCAGGCTCGCCCTGCGGGGGTTTCGGTCCGTTCTAACTACGTTTTGGCTGCGATCGATATCGGCACTAACTCCATTCACATGGTTGTGGTTCAGATTCAGCCGGAACTCCCGGCTTTCACCATTATTACGCGAGAAAAGGAAACTGTCCGTTTGGGGGACTGCGATCTCGAAACAGGACATCTCAAACCGGAGATTATTGAGCGTTCAGTCGAGACGCTACGACGCTACCAAAAAATTGCCAACAGTCTCGCGGCGGATGAGATTGTCGCTGTAGCCACCAGTGCGACGCGGGAAGCCCCCAATGGCCAAGAGTTTATTCAACGGGTGCGGGATGAGTTGAATTTGTCGATTAATCTCATTTCGGGGCCTGAAGAGGCGCGACGGATTTATCTCGGGGTGTTGTCGGGGATGGAGTTGGCCCGTCAGCCTCATGTGGTGATTGATATTGGCGGCGGTTCGACGGAGTTGATTCTCGGTGATGGCCAGGAACCCCGCAGCCTCAGTAGTACGAAGGTGGGGGCGGTGCGTCTGTCGGCCCAGTATGTCCATAGTGACCCCATTGAGGATAAAGATTACACCGCCCTCGAAGCCTATGTGCAGGGAATGCTTGAACGTCCGGTTGAGGAGGTGTTGGCTAAGGTGCAGCCGGGGGAAACGTTGCGCATGGTGGGAACCTCGGGAACGATTGAGGCATTGGCCACGATGGATGCGATCGACAATTTAGGTGGGGTTCCCAGTCCCCTCAATGGCTATGTTCTCAGGTTTAAGCATCTCCATAAACTGCTCAAAAAACTCCGCAAGAGTAGTTATGAGGAGCGGCTCGATCTTCCGGGGATGGTGGAACGTCGCGCTGAGATTATTGTGGCGGGGGCGGTGATTCTCCATGAGGCGATGTCTCTGTTGGGCGTCGATGAACTGATTATTTGTGAGCGGGCTTTACGGGAGGGCATGATTGTCGATTGGATGCTCAATCGGGGCTTGATTGAGGATAAACTCTGTTATCAAAGTTCGGTTCGTGAACGCAGTACCCGCAAGATTGCTAAAAAGTATCATGTGGATTTGCCCTATGCTGAACGCACGGCGGAGTTTGCAGTGAGTTTGTTTGACCAAACTCAGGGAGTGCTGCATGAGTGGGGTGAGACGGAGCGAGAGTTATTGTGGGTGGCGACGTTACTCCACAACTGCGGTCTTTATATTAGTCATTCGGCGCATCATAAGCATTCCTATTATTTGATTCGTCATGGGGAATTGCTCGGATTTACGGAATTAGAGATTGAGGTGATTGCGAATTTAGCTCGTTATCACCGCAAGAGTGCGCCGAAGAAAAAGCATGAACCCTATGCGAATTTGTCCAGTGGCGATCGCCTCCTGGTTCGTCAGTTGAGTGGTTTGATGCGGTTGGCGATCGCCCTCGATCGCCGCCAACTCGGGGCCATCAGCAAAGTCCGCTGTGACTATCGCCCGGACTCGAAACAGATGAATTTGTTACTCTATCCTAAAGAGGTTGGAGATTCTTGTGATTTGGAACGTTGGAGTCTCAATTACAAAAAAGAGTTGTTTGAGGATGAGTTTGGGGTTGAATTATTGGTTTTATTGGCGAGTTAACTTCCCTGAATTGGGGTTGAAATAACCATTGAAATGACCAATCCCAAAAACCAAGTTATTGAGTCTTGTCCCTTCCGCAATAAGCTGAACTGGGTTATTCCTTGCGTTCGCAAAACATGAAACTGTATCAAAAAACCCTGATTCTAATAAGCTGTAGTTTGCTCGGGCTAATTGCCATCCTCTATGGTAGTCTCTCGGTAATTCTCCTCCGTAGTTTTTGGGCCTTAGAACGTAAAAATGCGACCCAAGATATCCAACGAGTTGAGAATGCCTTAAGGCAAAAAGTTGCTCAACTCAACCTCGTGACGGGAGACTGGTCCAACTGGGATGCCATGCATGATTTCATGACCGGGGAGAATGAGCAATTTTTTCAGGAGAACATCACCGATACGGTCTTGACAAACTTGCAACTGAGGGGGTTGCTTTTAATGGACCGTGAAGGGGAGGTCAAAGCCGGTCAGAGCTTTGAGTTACCGGGCGAATCCGGGCAACCTCTGCCGGCTAGTTGGCTCGAACGACTCACCCCAGACCATCCCCTGCTCGATCATGACAGTCCCCATAGTCTAACGGCGGGATTTTGGGTTCTTCCCGAGGAGACGCTACTGGTGTCCTCCCGTCCTATCTTAACCAGTGATGGCCGTGGTTCGATGCCGGGGACCGTGATCATGCTACGACCTTGGGATGAGTCTCAGGTACAGGAGTTAGCCGAAGAAGTCCAGTTACAGGTTCGGTTTCACCGTCTCTCGGCTGTGGAGAACTCCAGCGTGTTACAGGCGATGGCCCGCCAATTGCGGGAGGAACCTAATCAGCCGGTGATTGAGCCACTCAACCAACAGGAACTGGCCGGATATCACTGGGTTCGCGATATCCATGGTACGCCTCAGCTTTTGCTGGAGGTAACCATGCCTCGGGATGTTTATCGAGAGGGACGGCAGGCGTTAGGCTATTTACTAGGGTCGTTGCTTTTGGTGGGGGGAGTCTTTGGGGTTCTGACGGTGATTCTTCTGGAGCGTTTGGTGCTGCGGCGTTTGGCTCGTTTGAGTGAGGCGGTGTCTGAGATTGGGAAGAGTAGTGATTTAACCTTACGTGTCTCAACTCCCGGTACCGATGAACTCAGTGATTTGGGAGCTTCGATTAATGGGATGTTGGAGGATTTGGAGAAAAATGCCGCTGCTTTGGGCCAGGAACGCGAAACCGTCGAACGCCTGTTGTTGAACGTGTTACCTGAGTCGATCGCCGCTCGCTTGAAGGTGGACGAAGGGGCGATCGCTGAGTTGTTTGATGATGTTACGATTTTGTTTGCCGATATTGTAGGCTTTACCCCCTTATCGTTGCGTTTAACTCCCGTTGAAGTGGTGAATCTTCTCAATCAGATTTTCTCGGAGTTTGATGCGATCGCCGAAAAACTAGGACTTGAAAAAATCAAAACCATTGGCGATGCTTATATGGTGGCTGGAGGCTTACCGATTCCTCGTGCGGACCATGCTGAGGCGATCGCCGATATGGCCTTAGCCATGTTGGACTCGGTCGATGATGTCCAACATCAATATCCCGAGGAATTTCAGATTCGTCTGGGCATCAATAGCGGTACTGTGGTGGCTGGGGTCATCGGAACCCACAAGTTTATTTATGATTTATGGGGGGATACGGTCAATGTGGCCTCTCGCATGGAGTCTCATGGGGAACCGGGCAAAATCCAGGTCACGGAAGCCACCTACGAGCGCCTAAAAGAACGCTATACTTTCCAGGAACGGGGTATGATTGCCCTGAAAGGACGAGGGGATATGAAATCCTATTGGCTGATTGGCAAAAAATCATAACAATGCGGGAAATTCCTCGATTCTCAGCAGTCCCACGTTGACCCAAGCCGCAATAAACAATGACGAATGGAACTTAGAGAATGCTCTTAGATGGAATTGAGGCGGAACTATCGGGATTTGTAATTTCCCTGAATGGAATTTTAACGGGGTTTTGTCAACTGTTGGCCTTGTTTGTGATTGCCATTGGCGTCACTCGGGCATTGGTGATTTATCTCAAAGACGCGCTTTTTAGACCCCAAACCACTGAGGCCTTTCAACGGGGTCGTTTGGTGATGGGATATTCGTTTTCGCTGGCTCTGAGTTTCTTGATTGGGGCAACGATTCTCAAGACGATGATTTCGAGTCGTTGGGATGATATTGCTCGTTTGGCGGCGATTATTGCCGTGCGGACTATGTTAAATTACTTATTGCTGCAAGCGATTAGTAAAGCGAGTCCAGCCGTGGAAGAAACCAGGACGATGGAAACGGCTAAATAGCTCATCTCAAAGCATTTTTATGCTAAATTGTCAAGACAAAAAAAGGCGGTTATGGATTGTATTGAACTCTCACAAATTCGCTGTTATGGCTACACCGGATTTTTAGCCGAGGAACAGGTTTTAGGCCAGTGGTTTGAGGTGGATTTAAGCTTGTGGCTCGACTTGCAGGGGGCGAGTCAAAGTGATGCCATTGAGGATACATTGGACTATCGCCAGGCGATCGCCCAAGTCAAAGACATTATCAAAACCGAGAAATTTGCCCTCGTTGAACGACTGGCCGGCGCGATCGCCGACTCCCTCTTAACCCTAGAGAAAGTCCAGCAAGTCCGAGTCCGCCTCAGCAAACCCGCCGCTCCCATTCGGGACTTTGGCGGTCGCATTACCATAGAGATCACGCGACCACGTCCCCAGGACTCCTAAATCGCCGCTAATCCTCCTCCTCAAACCAACTCGATCGCCAGGCCGACTCCGCCTCAATCACCGCTCGTTGTCGTTGTTTTTCATGATAACTGCGTCCCACCTTAACCAATTGCGAGGATAACTCCCGTAGGCGATCGCGCCACGTCTTCAGAGTCGGGTCCGCAAACTCAATATCCGACAGCCGTAAGCGAACCGCTAACAACTGGGCCACCTGCGATCGAGACTCATCCCCCGACTCAGTTTCGACCAATAACTTCAACAAATTCGGCACATTGGTTGTCGTCTCCGCCGTTGCATCCACCTGAGTCGCCGCCTGAACCAGCTTCGGCGGAACCGTTGCGGGCAAAATTCCCCGACTTTGCAACAGACGATTCACCCGTTGCGATAACTGCGACAACACCCGCGAAACGCCCTGTTCTACAGTACGTTGCCAACTGGCGATCAGTTCAGGAGTCATCGGATCATAGTCAGACAAGGAGGGTAAATTCTCCTTATCCTGCAAATCAAATAAATCTGGACCCGACGCCTCGGGACTGTCCGTTTCCATAAAAGGAACCTCATCATCGTCCCCCATCGACAAACGTTGCAGGCCCACACGACTAAATAAATCATCGGGTAACTCAAACTCTTCCGCAAAAGCCTCCAACGCCGCCTGATCACTCTCACTAATCGTCCCAAACTCCTCCGACTCATCCTCATCGTCCTCGTCAGTCGTTGACGTCATCGAAGCAGCTGACGGCGATGGCGAAGAGGTGGTCGCCGTACGAGCTTCCTGCATCACCTCAGCCGTACAGCGATAGAACGACTGCAACATCGAGGGTTCAACCTGTTTCGCCAACTGACGAATTTTCAGTTGCAACGCCTGTCGCTGAGAAAATGACAGAGATAAAAACGCCTCAGGATAGCCTTGAGTACAAAGGTGATAGGTTGCCAAGATCAGTTGATGCTGCACCGCGTTCGCTAACGCCGTGATGTATTCGCGGTAGGTGTCCTCAAACGTCTCTGACAGTTGCGACAACTCTCCCTTTAAACGCTCCAACGTCTGATAGAGTCGTTCCGTTGATCCAGTCATCTCATCATCTCCCCCATGATCTAGCCATCCCCCCGAAACAAGAGGGTTCAGAAGCAACACACGTCTCCTGAACCCTCATACGTTAGCGGAATGGGTTAGTTTTTGCCCACATTGGCTTGAGCGGCCACTTCAGCGGCGAAATCGCTCTCTTCTTTCTCGATACCTTCACCGAGAACAAAGCGCACAAAACGACGCACGCGGATGTTTTCACCCAACTGAGCCACCATTTGTTTCACCAGTTCATCGACGGTGATGTTGGTATCCCGGATATAGGGTTGTTCCAACAAGGCCAATTCCTTGAGCCGTTTGCCAATCCGACCTTCCACGATTTTCTCGCGGATGTTTTCGGGCTTCCCAGCTAAGTCATCGCGGCCCATTTCGATGGATTTCTCCTTCTCGGCGATTTCTGCCGGGATGTCCTCAACCCGGACATACTCCACATTGGGGCAAGCCGCGACTTGCATGGCAATGTTGCGCACAAGGTCTTGAAACTCCTCGCGGCGAGCCACGAAGTCCGTTTCACAGTTGATTTCAATCAGAACGCCCACTCGTCCACCCGTGTGGATGTAGCTTCCGACTAATCCCTCGGCAGCAACACGGCCCTCTTTTTTGTTCGCGGAAGCCATCCCTTTTTGACGAAGCCACTCAATGGCTTTCTCGGAATCGCCGCCACTCTCGCTGAGAGCCTTTTTGCAGTCCATCATCCCTGCGCCCGTCTTATCGCGCAGTTCCTTAACGTCTTTTGCTGAAATTTGCGCCATGATTGCTTCTGTTTCTGTCGTTTGTGCTACACGTACAAGGGAAGCTCTTATTCTTCCTCAGACTGGGCTGTTTGAGCGGCTTGAGCCACGGGTTCAGCCTCTTGGCTGTCAGTGGATTGGCTGGCTTTGGATTTCTCCTCAGTGTCATCCGAGGTCTCATCCGGGGTCTCATCCGGGGTCTCATCCGGGGTCTCATCCGGAGTCTCATCAGAGGTCTCGTCGGAGACATCATCAGAGGTCTCGTCGGATTCTACCTCGTCATCCTCGAAATCATCGACGCTGTAATCGTCATAATCATCCTCAGACAGAGAATCGAGTTCACCATGACGACCTTCGTAAATTGCGTCGGCCAGTTTGCCCAATATTAGCTTAATCGATCGGATGGCATCGTCGTTAGCGGGAATGGGAACATCGACGGCATCGGGATCACAGTTGGTATCCAACAGAGACACGATGGGCAGATCGAGTTTGTGGCATTCCTGAACGGCGGTGTATTCCCGGCGTTGGTCCACCAAGATGACGATATCGGGAACTTTACGCATTCCCTTAATCCCACCAAGATATTTGCGCAGTTTAAACAGTTCCCGGCGCAACATGGCCCCCTCTTTCTTGGGACGCAGATCCAAGTTCCCAGATTCTTCGAGGTTCTCTAGTTCTTTGAGGCGTTCGACACGAGTTTTAATCGTCGTCCAGTTGGTGAGCATTCCCCCCAACCACCGTTGGTTGACGTAGTACGCCCCACAGCGATCGGCTTCTTGGGCGATAATCGCGGCCGCTTGGCGTTTGGTTCCCACAAACAGGAATTTTTTGCCCGCTTCGGCTGCTGAACGCAGGTAATCGTAGGCATCTTCGAGCAGTTGTGCCGTCTGCACCAGGTCGATGATGTGAACCCCGTTGCGATCGGTAAAGATGTACTGCGACATCCGAGGGTTCCAGCGACGAGTCTGGTGTCCAAAGTGAACTCCACATTCGAGGAGTTGAGCCAGTGTAATAACTGCCATAAAACTTGAAATCTCCGTATTTTCGGGTTTTTCCTCCATCCAGCGTTTGATTCCTGAGGAACTCTCGTCCCGTCAGAAACACCCGAAACGCCAAATGTGCGAAATTTTGACAACCTCACTAGGATAGCATGGGGGGGACGGCAAAAGGCAAGAGGCAAGAGGCAAAAAAGGCAAGAGGCAAAAGGCAAAAGGCAAAAGGCAA
>SIHH01000380.1 GCA_004299065.1 Phormidium sp. SL48-SHIP
GCTCAGTGGACTAGAGCACGTGGCTACGGACCACGGTGTCGGGGGTTCGAATCCCTCCTAGCCCGTTCCAAAGTATAAACGAGTGGTTTCCAATTCGGGAACCACTCGTTTTGCATTTCGGGGCTAGAGACTTCCCCAAGCTTCATCTCACAACTTGTTTAAGGTGAGCCATCCATGGAAGACAACAATTCCCCTCAATCTGAATCTCCCCGCCCTTCTCAGACATTCAGTAATTTAGACGGGGTTCTCGGTTGGATCGAACGGGTTGGCAATGGCCTACCCGACCCCGTGACGCTGTTCCTAATTCTGGCGATCGGGGTGATTCTCTTGAGCGCCTTGGCGGCGGCGGCGGGGCTTTCTGTGGTGCATCCAGCAACCGAAGAAACGGTTACAGCCGTGTCGTTGCTGTCTGGCGAAGGATTGCGACAAATGGTGACCGAGGCCGTGCAGAACTTTGTGCAGTTTCCTCCGTTGGGGCCGGTGCTGGTGGCCATGCTGGGGGTAGGTTTGTGCGAACAGACTGGGCTGCTGTCTGCCGCGTTGCGGTGGGGAGTATCGGCCACACCGCTGGCTCTGATCAGCCCTGGTATTGTGTTTTTGGGGGTGATGTCGAACCTCGCGTCAGATGCTGGGTACGTGGTGTTAACGCCCCTAGCGGCGATGGTGTTTGCAGCGGTGGGTCGCCATCCGATTGCGGGGCTGGCAGCGGCGTTTGCCGGGGTTTCGGGAGGGTTTAGTGCCAACCTACTCATTGGGACCCTAGACCCCTTGCTAGCCGGGATTAGTCAGGATGCCGCCGGCTTTATTGACCCAGGTTATGTGGTGAATCTCACCGGCAACTACTACTTTATGGCGGCGTCGACCTTTGTGATTACCCTGGTGGGGTGGTGGATGACCGACAAGGTGGTTGAGCCTCGTCTGGGTCCCTATGAGGGCGATCGCACCCCAGAAGATGAACAAACCCTCACCGCCTCCGAGCGCAAGGGGCTTCGCTGGGCCTTCTATGCTCTGTTAGCCGTGCTGGCTTTGCTCGCCCTTCTAGTGCTACCCCCCAATGGCGTTCTGCGCGATCCTGAGACGGGCAGCCTTGTCCCGTCTCCTTTCCTCAACGGCATTGTCATTTTGATTACCCTGGGTTTCCTGATACCGGGAATTGCCTATGGCGTGGCGGCGGGAACCGTGCGCAACGATAAGGATGTGGTCAAGGGGATGTCCACAGCGATGAGTGCCATGGGCTACTACATCGTGCTGTCGTTTGTGGCGGCACAGTTTATCGCCTACTTTAGCTGGAGTAACCTGGGGGTTATCGTTGCGGTGAATGGGGCAAATTTGCTAGAAGCTAGTGGCTTTACAGGCATTGCGCTGCTGTTGAGCTTTGTACTGCTGAGTGCGTTTATCAACCTCTTTATCGGTTCAGCGTCGGCGCAATGGGCGATTATGGCTCCCATTTTTGTACCGATGCTGATGCTATTGGGCTATACTCCGGAACTGACGCAACTGGTGTTTCGCATTGGCGACTCGACGAGTAATATCATTACGCCGCTGATGGTCTATTTTCCTTTGATTGTGGCCTTTGGGCAGCGGTTTGATAAAAACCTCAAGATTGGCACGTTGATTGCGACCATGTTGCCCTATTCGGTGGCGTTCCTGATGAGCTGGTCTCTGTTTTTTGCCCTTTGGTTTCTGTTGGGGTTGCCGCTGGGTCCAGGGGCTGGGATTCGGCTGCCATAATGTGAGTTGATGAGATAATGTCCATTGATGGTAATTCTGGGGACGTTTGGCGATCGCAGGGGAGGGACGTGGCAATGATTCAGACAATCCCGGCCAATCAGGTCACACTAAGGACTCTAAAAGAGCAATTTGGGCTGCAATTAAGCCAAGATGGGCAGTTTTTCCCAGAATGGAGGCAAGCCAATGCCCGTTTAAGTGAAACGGAAGAACAGATTTTAGAGCGGGTGACGGACAATTTCTTAGCCCTGATGGAAGACCCGCCACTATTAGAAAACACGGTCAAAATGGTGGTGTTAGCACCGTTGCTAGATTTAGCTGGATTTTACCGCAAGCCATTTCGCATTGAAACTGAACCCAGTGTCACCCTGGAGATGGAAGACGAAGGGATGAAGATTCAGGGGCGAATTGATGTTTTGGTTCAGAAAAATCGGCTGTGGTTGTTGGTGATTGAATCAAAGCGTAGTGATTTTGCCGTGAGTCGTGCAATTCCGCAAGCTTTGGCCTATATGTTGGGAAATGGCGATCGCACGTCCTCAACTTTTGGCATGATTACCAATGGCAATGAGTTTTTGTTTTTAAAAGCTACTCATCAGCCAAGGGCGCAATATGCTAATTCTCGCTTGTTTTCGTTACTTAATCCTGATCGTGAATTGCGTTCAGTGTTGCAGATTTTAAAACGGTTGGGAGAGGTGGCGGTTGGGGATGAGGAAGAGGGAATCCGGAATCTAGAGGTCTTCTAGGTTCAGGGTGATAAGACAATTTATGGCAGATTATATCTCTTGCTGTAGGGGCGAAAAATTTTTCGCCCCTACTCAAGCGTATATCCTAAAAACTCATCGTGAATTGCATTCAGTGTTGCAGATTTTAAAACGGTTGGGAGAGGTTGTGGTTGGGAATTAGGAGGATTTAAGACCTTACAAATAAGGCACAGACGACCCATTTACGGGTTCACTTTCTTGGCTACGGCCTATAACTCACTCAGCGGCGGATTGACGCATTAACGTTTCCCCAGTGCGTAGAATTTGC
>SIHH01000061.1 GCA_004299065.1 Phormidium sp. SL48-SHIP
TGCCTTTTGCCTTCTCCTCAGCGATACGGCATAATGGGGAAGTTTTCCAGATTTGAATCTGCACGTTACTCCTTAACCCTGCCACCATGCGAACCCACTATTGCGGCACTGTCCGAAAAGAAGATATTGGTAACACCGTCACCCTCTGCGGCTGGGTGGATCGTCGTCGGCATCACGGTGGCGTGATTTTCGTGGATTTGCGCGATCGCAGCGGAGTCGTGCAAATCGTCGGCGATCCCGAACGAACCCCAGAAGCCTTCCAACAGGCTGACCCACTCCGTAACGAATATGTCGTGCGCGTCACCGGAACCGTCTATCAACGGCCCGACGAATCCCTGAACCCGAAACTCCCCACCGGCGAAATCGAAGTCTACGCCGATCGCATCGAAGTTCTCAACGAAGTTCACAAACAACTCCCCTTCCAAGTCGGGACCTCAGAAGTCGAAGCCGTCCGGGAAGAATTGCGCCTCAAATATCGCTACCTCGACTTACGGCGCGATCGCATGGCCCAAAACCTCAAACTGCGCCATGACACCATCAAAGCCATCCGTCGCTTCCTCGAAGATCAGCAAAACTTCGTCGAAGTCGAAACCCCCGTCCTAACCCGTTCCACCCCCGAAGGCGCACGGGATTACCTCGTTCCCAGTCGCGTCAACCCCGGCGAATGGTTCGCCCTTCCCCAATCCCCGCAACTGTTCAAACAGTTATTGATGGTGTCGGGGATGGATCGCTACTATCAAATCGCCCGCTGTTTCCGCGACGAAGACTTACGGGCCGATCGCCAACCCGAATTTACCCAACTGGACATGGAAATGAGTTTCATGTCCTTCGACGAAATCATCGACCTCAACGAGGCCCTCATCGCCCATATCTTCAAAACCGTCAAAGGAATTGACCTTCCCCGGCCCTTCCCCCGACTCACCTATCACGAGTCCATGGACCGCTACGGCTGCGATCGCCCCGACACCCGCTATGGCCTAGAACTCGTCGACGTCTGCGACCTCATGCAAGACTCCGGCTTCAAAGTCTTCTCCGGGGCCATCAAAGCCGGCGGAATCGTCAAAGTCCTCCCCATTCCCAACGGAAACGCCACCATCTCCAACGTCCGCATCAAACCCGGCGGCGACCTCTTCAAAGAAGCCAGCGAAGCCGGGGCCAAAGGACTCGCATACATTCGCGTCAAAGACAACGGCGAGATCGACACCATCGGCGCCATCAAAGACAACCTCAGCGACGACCAAAAAGCCGAACTCCTCAGCCGAACCAACGCCGAATCCGGACATCTCTTGCTATTCGGCGCCGGAGACCGAGAAACCGTCAACAAAACCCTCGATCGCCTGCGTCAAGTCATCGCCCGCCAGATGGATCTCATCGACGAGAATCAACTCAACCTCCTCTGGATTACCGACTTCCCCATGTTCGAGTGGAACGCCGACGAGAAACGCCTCGAAGCCCTCCACCACCCCTTTACCGCCCCCAACCCCGAAGATTTAGCCGACCTCAAAACCGCCAGGGCCTTAGCCTACGACCTAGTCTTAAATGGCAACGAAATCGGCGGTGGTAGCCTACGGATTTACCAACGAGAGATTCAAGAACAAGTCTTCGAAGCCATCGGCTTATCCGACGAAGAAGCCAACGAGAAATTCGGCTTTCTCCTCAACGCCTTCGACTACGGAACCCCACCCCACGGCGGCATCGCCTACGGCTTAGATCGCCTAGTCATGTTATTAGCCCAAGAAGACTCCATCCGGGATGTCATCGCCTTCCCCAAAACCCAACAAGCCCGCTGTCTCCTCACAGATGCCCCCGCCAATGTGGAGAAGAAACAGTTAAAAGAACTCTATGTTTCCTCCACCTTTAAACCGAAAACGAAGGAATAGGGGCAATCCCTTGTGGTTGCCCTCTCTTCCAGAGGCAAAAGGGTGTAGGATGTGTTCCGGCATCACCTAACTTTGGACTTTGACCACTCCGTTAAAACTTGCCGGAACGCACCGCTTCGACAAGAGACATCATCCCTAATTTTCCCTATCTTTCCTAAATTGGGGATTTCCCACCTCCATCCGTCCCCGCCAGGCAATCGGATGACTTGGGGGCATATTCCCCTCCTCCTCCTCCGTCCCATAGCGGCGACTTTCCGCATCCAAAATATCCACAACCCTCTGATAAATCTCATCCGCCTCCTGACGGGAATTACCAATACTGGTTAACCCCAACTTGCCAAATTGCGACAAACAGCCCATGAGATGAAAAATCGTCCCAGTTTCCGTGCTGCTATCAAAATGAAGTTGATGATAGGCGATAATTTCCATCAAATCATTGGGCAACAAACCGCGATACCCTGGCTTCTGTAAATTATCACTAGCCCGATAGAACTTTGCCCGTCCTTGTTGGCTGTAAAACAAACCGCTGTCAAGGTCATAGCGTCCTTTCGTTAATAGTTTTAACTCCATAAATGGGTGAGTAGTCCCCCCTTTTCTCAGATTGATTTCAATAGCGTGTAACTGCCAATCTCCAGCTTGAGGAACCGCAATAAAATCCACCCCAAAGCGTTCTAAACAGCCTTTCTCAGCCAAAGCCGCCCCCACTCGTAAACCCAACTCTTGCAGGCGCACGCGATAATCCGTATCAGCGGGGAAGACACAACCGAGATAGACTTGTCCATCAGGACCACCGAGGAGTTGATCATGAGTTGAGAGGATTTCGACCCTTCCCTCCGGGGTGATGCGACATTGGACACTCGGCGATCGCTTCACCTGGCCCTCAATATACAATTCCACGATCGCCCCGAGTTCCGGAATACGGCTGGCGAAACTGGGCCACTGTTCCCCGTCGGCTTGGAAGCGCATCTGGGAGAAGCGATCGCGCAATTGGTCCAATCGTTGTGTAGCAGGACTGTCCCGAAGTCCGGTCACATCCAAAAGAGCGTTTCCTTCTCCCGAAAAGCCTTCATTGAGTTTGACCACAAAGCGCCGGGCCTGGGGTTGGCGATCGCATAACTCGGACGCCGCCGCTGTCAAGTCCTCCACCGAATGGACTAACGCACTTCCGGGGGGATGGGGAATCCCACAATCGCTAAAAATCTGCCGCGAACCGGCTTTCGTTCCCCAATAGAGGAGGTCAGGATCTAACGCTAACAGAGGAATCCCTAGGCGTACCGATAACTCCCGTTCCAAGGCCGTGGCATTAAAACAGACCATATAGGACTGTTGGGGTCGTAACGCCCGCCAGATGCGTTCAATTAAGCGGGGGCGATCGAGGATTTTTTGGGTGAGAGGTTGGGGAGACGAGTCGTAAGTCGAGAATAAGAGGAGGCGATCGCGGGCGTGAGAGAAGGGAATCCCCGGTAAGAGTTGCAGATAATAGTCAATGGTACTGGGGTGGAGCGGTTGCGAAGTGACGTAAATCAGGCGAGTTCGGGGGTTGCGTAGGCGAATCAGGGAATAGAGATTGCGTTCCTCGTAATGGTGAACCCCAGCGATTTTTGTCAATTCTCGTTGATCCAGAGTAACAGAGGGGATAACGAGAATATCATTATCATCTTGGTCGAACTGGTCAATGGTCTGCCAGCGATCGCGCAGTTGTGTCTGAAGGTCCCTAAATCGTTCCTGTAGGTCTGACTCAGGGATGGATGCACTAAACATAGGAGTTTATCTACCTCAGCGAGAAGACCCGCACTGTACCCTTTAGGGCCAGTATCGGGTCGTTCATAGTTCTATCATGGCCTTGGCTTCTTAGCGGAAACGCCATGACGACGACGAAGCCAACTCCCGAAATAACAGAAGCCGGGTATCGCCCAACAGTCACCGAGGAAAAACGATATCCTGGAACGATAGCTACTGCTGTACTTCTGCACCCATAAGACGTTCATGACTGACGATAACCAACTTCCAACTCGTGATACAGCGACCTATGAAGGGCAAATTCCCCCCTCCTTAGAGCGAGTCATTCCGGCCATGCGCCGCTTTGGGAAAATTAGTTTTTGGTTTCAACTCGTCCTGGGTGTGATTGCAGGCTTAATTTTCTTCTTTGCTGGCTTTGTCGGCTCTAACACCGCCGAAGCCAATACCCTCAGTCCTGAAGAGGGACCGGGACTGTTCTTTGCTATCACCGGCCTCGTGGCTTTGGCGATTGGGATGTATTGGGCCTTGCGCTATACCCAGATTGCCAAGCGTTTAGCAATTCCCGATACCTCGTTGCGGCCGACACGATCGCAAACCGTCGGGTCCCTCGAAACAGGAGTCATCATTAACCTCGTGGGGATGTTGTTTAACCTCATCGCCGCCCAAATCATCACCGGCCTGCTCATGGTCAAGGTCTTGAGTTCCGAGGGGGTGCAGTTTTCGCCGGCGGCGTTAAGTCGTTTGGTGCAACCGATTGATATCTTTGTCGTTCTGGCCAATACCAATAGCCTTTTTGCTCATTTCGTTGCCCTCAGTTGCTCCCTCTGGCTATTGCGACTGGTGCATAATCTGAAATCGAGTTAATCCCGGCGTTGCAGGAGCGGTTCAGGAGGAATCATCTCGGGGCGATCGCCCCCGAATCCTTCTAAAGACGACGGTTGAGGCGTTTTGGCGCGAGGATTGGCTTGATCCGGTTCGAGGACATCACGTGCAGGCGGCGACGTTGCCGGAAGACTCGCAAACCAGAACGCCAGTCCAATCGTTGCCAACAACGGCATTCCACAGGCCAGCGATCGCCACCACCAGGGATAAGCCAACGTCTGCGGCGAGGGGTGAGGAGAGGTTAAGACCGGCGGACGAGGCGGCAGAGGAGGTCGAGTGGGCGTCGATCGCGGTAGCGGTGGCATCTTCGCCAGGATCGCATCAGCATTCAGTCCCAAAGCCGTCGCCCACAGATGCAGCGTTCCTCTGAGATAGGTTGGACTTTGAGGATACTGGGAAATATGACCCGATTCCAGGGCCTGCAAGTGACTGATGGGAATCCGCGTCCGGTGATGCAGTTGCACCAACGATAGCCGTTGTCGGCATCGTTGCGCCCGTAGATACTGGCCAAGTCGATAGAGATAGCGATCGCGAGGCGATGGAGAAGGACGGTTATGCCGAGAAATCGGTTGAGAAATTGGCGGGGCCATCGGTACATCCCCCGTCTCAACTCGGCCTTGTAGAGCGAGGGCGATCGCCTCGCGAGTGACCTCGTGCATCAGCATCTGGGCCGCATACCCCGCATCGCCAAACATCTCTTTTAAGCCATTTAAGGCAATCTGATAGGTACTCGATTGCAACAGTTGCTGTTCAATCTCTCCCCGGCGGCGATCGGCAGGGTTTCCCGGATTCCCCGAGGAACCACTGTGGGTAGAATCGGATGGATAAGGGTCTTGAGAACGATCCATAGCGATAGGGGCCATAAGTAACCTAAGTTATCTTTTCAACAAACCTAGGATTTAATCCGGATTCACGATCGCCCCTTGCCAAACATCCTCCCTTTTGCATGCATGCATGCCTTCTCCCTTCTCCCCCCTATTCCCTGTTTCCGATTCCCTCTCGAAACAATCGATCCACATCCAAACCAATGCGAATCGTCAAATCCGAACCAATATCCCCCGTCGAGAGGGGTTCAAGGTCACCGAAGCCTAAATCCGATCGCAGCCGTTCCGCCGCCGTATAGTCTCCCGTCTGCACAATGATGCTCGTTTGCCGATGAACCGTTCCCCAATCGTCGCTGACGTAGATGTCCTCATACCCCAACTCCTCCAGATACGCGGCCATCCGTTCGACGGCTTGAGGATCAGTGGTGGCGTTTTGTAGGGCAATCCGAGGCTGTACCGGCAAGGGATTGTTAGAATAGCTGCGATCGCCCTCCGGGGATTCCTCGCGACCAAAGGCCGTTTGCTGGCGAACATCATCAATAAACTCACCTTGATCTGAAGCCTGGAAAAATTGGTCCACCAAGCGATCGCCAGCCGCCTCATCAACTCTCCAATAACTCATCCCAGTATCTTGACCGTCGCTAAAATCCCCAGGGAGTAAGGCCATGCGGAGGTCATCGCGATCGATCTCAAGGGCAAAACTAGCTAAGGCCAACATCTCCGGAATACTGAGATTGGTATCGATGTCGTTTTGCAAAATCCGCAGTATCGCCGGAATACGGGGAAAGACGGTCGGACTCGTGAGGCGATCGCGCAACGCTTGTAACAGCATTTGTTGTCGTTGTACCCGGCCAATATCCCCATAGGGACCTTGACGATAACGACTAAACTGTTGCGCCATCTCCCCTGTCAACCGTTGCCAACCGGCATCGAGTTCAATGGTCAACTCCTGAGTGCGATCGCGATAGGACATCGGATAAGGAACCCAAACCTCGATTCCCCCCAATACATCGACCAACTCCACCAATCCCTGGGTATTCAGCCGCACATAGCGATCGAACTCAACCTCCTTCAGCAAGGCTTCTAAACTGGCCTGCATCAACGCCACCCCACCGAGATAATTGGCTTCATTGAGCTTTCCCCAGCCAAAATCTCCTAAATCGACTTCCGTATCCCGAGGAACCGAGAGAACATTGACTCGCTGGCCCCCCGTATCAAAGCGTACCGCCAAAATCGTATCACTGCGGCCCTCCAACAAGTCGGGGGAATCATCGGCCAACTCGGGATCTCGATCAACTCCCAACAGCATCAAGTTCACCGGACGAGTCAATTCATAGCCAAACTGTCCCTGTTGCCGATTTTCTCGGCCACTCGGTTGCACTAGGGGAGAGGTGGGAACCACTAACGCGGCGATCGCACCCATTAAAGCCGACGCCATAATCACAACAGATACCACCAGGCCCCAGCCGAGGAGGCCCGACCAATTCCTGGGTTGTTCAAGAGGAATTCTCACAGTTGACTAATACTCAATTAAACCAGTCCACGACGTGCGTTGACCTGTTCCAAAAGTTTAGCAACTTCTAGGGCTTTCCAGATTTCATCCCGCTCAAGCCACAACTCTAAGGCCTCCGACAACACTTGTGAGGCGGTTGCAAATCGCTCCAGTTGCGCCAAGACGCGGCCTAAATTCTGCATCGCCTCGACGTAGCTATCATTAATCTCTAAGGCCCGTTCATAGAGAGAAACGGCTTCTTCAAGTCGTCCTTGATTGGCCCGCAAATTGCCCAACGCATTATAAGCCAGAGCGTGATCTCGATTCAGCCGAATTGCCTCTTGATAAGCATCACTGGCTTCTTCGTAGCGATATTGGGCCGAGAGAACATTCCCCAATTTATAACGCAGCAGAGAATCCTGGGGATAGTCTTGCAAGAGTTCCCGAAAAACCGCTTCAGCGGCTTCGTAGTTTTGATTGACTAGATGTTCATTCCCCTCTCGCAACCGTTGTCGTCGTTGCTGTTGTCGCTGTTGCTGGGGTTGCATCTGCGCGACGTTAGTTTCCGCGAGGTTGATCTCCTGGGCTAAACTGGGGAGTTGAGACAGCAAGACCCCGTCAGCCAACAGCAGCAGCGGCGAGAGTGTTAAGCTCAAATATAAGCGCGATCGCAGACCAGACATAGGGTTAAAGACTCCAAAACCGAGAATTGGCAGATGATGCAAGAGACGATAATGGCATCAACATTCACGATAAGCAATCCTCCGACTAAGTTGAAATGGGTTGGTTCGAGTTTGTTTGGGGATTGTCCTTATGTTACCGACTGATCTACTCAGCCATCGCCGCCGGGGTGAAACCCTGATCCCCAAACGACTTCCCCTTGATACACCTCATCTTAGGTTAGCCGAGGCGGCCATCGCCCTGTTTGAAGCCTCCCGCGACGAGACTCAGGGACATCTCGATCGCCGCCTCAAGGAATTTGAAGGCGATCGACCCGATTATCGGTTGCGGCGGGGGTTGGCTCATTTGCTTAAAGGGCGCTATTGTACGTTTGAGATTGTGAGTCCTTTAGATCCGATGGAGTTGCGATCGCGAGTCTTTACCGCCGCCGCGCAACGAGTCCCACAACCGCACAATACCCTCAAAACGCTGGACATTGTGGCCCGGGAACTCACGCAGGAACTCGAACGAGAGGTCTCCATCACCGCCATTGTTGAGGGACTTTATGCCGATTTACAGGAAAACCGCCGTCTGACGGAATTTACTCCCCCAGACCCTCAGGCCCTACTACATCACTACAATCTATCGCAAGTTCAGGGCATCTTTTACCGAGCCAGCGATATTACCATTCAGGCCCATCGCAATGTCCCCGGCCAATATAAACTTCTCTTTCGCTATCTCAAACTCTTTAGTTTGATGTTTTACATCGAAGGGGATGCTGATTGCGGCTTTACGATTACCATTGATGGCCCCACCAGCTTATTTAAACCCAGTACCCGCTACGGCTTGGCCATCGCCAAACTCCTCCCGGCCCTGCTTCATGTCAGCCGCTGGAGTCTCAACGCCACCCTACAACAGCGAGACTCCCGCAAAGGTCGCACGGTTCAGGGTCGCTTCAGCCTCGATTCTGACTGCGGACTCGTCAGCCATTACCCGGCCGGGAAAGCCTATGATTCAATGTTGGAACAATCCTTCGCTGAACGCTGGGAGAAGCTAGACACCCCTTGGGTCTTGGAACGAGAGGTAGACCTCATCCCCATTCCCGGAAGTGTCATGGTTCCCGATTTCCGCTTGATTCATCCCGATGGCCGAGAAGTACTGCTCGAAATCGTCGGCTATTGGCGACCGGAGTATCTGCGTAAGAAGTTCTCTCAAGTCCGCCAGGGAAGCGATCGCCCGCTTCTGTTGGCCGTCTCCGAACGGCTAAACTTGGCTAAGGCTGGGGTGAATCTCAGCGATGTCTCGGTTCCCATTGTCTGGTTTAAGGACAAGTTACATCCTAAGGCGGTTCTCGCGGCTCTTGACCCCCCTGATGATTAACTTGCCTATATCTTGTGGCATATTTTGTGCATTTTGTCAAGCTCCTAGACCCGCAATTTACGAATCATCTGCCGTAATACATCGGTTTTGGTCTTCCCCCGTTTCAGGCAATACTCCTCTAGGCGTTCAAGTTCTCCCACCGGCAGACGGATGGTTAACACTTTATTAGACGGAGGTTTAGTTCGAGCCATGAGCTTGAAGCGTACTGTGGGGTGAACAGGAAGAGTCTGACCCTTCAACCTCGATCGCATCCCGGCAACGCGAAGCCCGAGCCAAGCTGACAGAAGGTTAAGAGGATCTCAAATAAGTTTAAGTACATTGTAGTGAACCCTGACCCCGGCAACAATAGACCGGTGAGATTTTTGGGCGATCGCCCTCGCGTGCAACCCGAAGCCAACCGCTGAAGAGAGTGCAGATGGGGGATTTAAGGGAATCAATCTCGCCTCAAATTCCTCAGTACAAGCCCAGAACCGAAAGAAACTTGTGGCGAAGTCTGTCGAAACCGCAAGACTCAAGCTAAGCTATAGAATAGATAGACACGTTTTTTAATAATTTGGGCAATGAGCGACCAGAGTCCTTACGAGCAGCTCGGAGTCACTGAAGACGCTTCGTTCGACGAAATTCAAGCGGCACGTAGCCGGCTGATCGATCAGGGTGGCGATCGCCAGGCGGTCGAGCGCATCGAAATGGCTTACGACGCCGTCCTTATGGATCGGTTGCGATTACGTCAGGAAGGCAAAATCAAAGTTCCCGAAGGCATCCGCTTTCCCGAACGCATGGTGGCCCAACCGCCAAAAAACCTTCCCGATCCACCATCCAACCGGATGCCAGATTGGCTACAAGGGGCCATCGACACCCCCAGTCAAGGGGATGTCCTGCTTCCGGCGGGAATCTTTGCGGCGTTGAGTGTTGTCAGTGCCATTAGTGCGAGTTACGTTCCCGTGACGTTAGCACTCGGTGCTGGGGCCAGTTTATATTTCCTCAATCGCAAGGAAAAGCGGTTTGGACGCGCCGTCTTGTTTACCCTCTTGGCGGTTATCGTCGGCGTTCTTCTCGGTGGCCAATTAGCGACGGTCCTCGGTTCGCAGCTTGACCCACAAATCATCGCCGCTTGGTTGACCTTCTTCATTCTTTGGCTCACATCGAGCTATTTACGTTGAAGTTGTCCTAACTGATATAGCTATTAGCAAAAGACGGGCGATCGCCCGTCTTTTGTCGTCTGTTAGCGATTCGCCATCGACGGTGCGAGTAGAAAATCCACTGCGTCACTGAGATTGTTGACAATCTGATGAGGATGATGAGCAGCCAACGAGGGGCGATCGCGGATTCCCGAGAGAACCCCAATAAAGCCAATTCCCTGACTCGCCGCCGAGATCGCATCGGCTTCCGTATCTCCCACCATCCATAGAGTTTGATAACAGGGGAGTTCCTTCATCGCCCGGGCCATCAACCGGGGTTTATCCTTCGTATCCGCCGTTTTCACCGCATCATCGCCCATACAATAGCGGCGTTCCTCGGGGAAAAATCGCCCCACATCAAAGCGAGAGAGGGCCTCAGCCAACTCTCGTTCCCGTCGCATCGTCATCAGGGTTAGCTCAATTCCCGCCTCCTGGGCTCGTTCTAAAGCGGCGATCACCCCAGGGATGAGTTGGTCATACTTCAGATAAGGCTGACTATGCACCAACTGACGGCGCAACGCCGCAAACTCTCGGGCCTGTTCCGGCGTTAAGCCTGAGCGTTCCCCAATCGTGCGTTCAGGAACCCGAGCGCGTTTGAGAGCCCAAAATTCCGACTTCGAGAAGCGTTGAACAGAGGTATCGTCCCCCTGCATCCGATCTAAACATTCGTGATAGACCCGATAATAGCGTTCCGAAACATCGGCGATCGGGCCATCAAAATCAGCAATGAGTCCAAACTCTTGATTGATGTAGCGTTTTTGGGCAACGGCGCGCGTCATGGTTAAAAACCTTGTAGTACCCCTGTCAAGTTCTATCACACTTTGTTACAGGTTTCAGCGAGGGCCGTTAAATCGCTACCCAGAGTCTGAGAACGGGTTTATCATAGTCAGAGCAGGTTTAGTGACAGATCTTCGAACCTGTTTTTAGCCCTAATCCTCCTGTCCCAACGCCATCGCCAACCCCGTTCCATGAGCCGATCGCTTCTCCAAAAACTGTTGAGTCAAACCGATATACAAACAACACTGCACCAGCTCAGTCGCCAGTTAAATATCGAGTTTGCCATTGAAGATACTCGACATTTAACAGTCTTTACAACCGCTGATCTGAATAAGTTGGAGCTTATACCACAATTTGGCTCAAATGTCAAGCAAAAGCCCAAACTAAGAACTCATCCTGAGTCTAGCTCATCTCCCACGGCTCGATCGATTGACATTAACGGTCAAACCTTGGGGTGGATTCATAGTTATGACGAGATGAGCCTAGTCCATCAACTAATTACCTGTTTGGCGCGTCAGCAGAGCGAAAAAACATCCCTGGCCCGAGAATTGCTAGAACGCTATCAGGAAATCGACCTATTTTATGAAATTTCCACCCAAGTCACCGCCAGCTTAGATTTAAGTCAACTCTCACAACTGGTATTGCGAGAAGTCGAAAACACCTTACCCTGCACCAGTTCAGCGATTTGGCTATTAGAGGAGAACCCCAAGGAACTGCGACTGTTATCACAGCAAGGAATTCCCTTAAGCTGGTCTAATCCACTTCCCTTAAATGAGAGTATTTTAGGAGCCGTTTTTGAGCAAGGCCAGGGAGAGATTGTCAACGACGTCCCCGGCGATCGCCGCTCAACCCCCGGCGATCGCTCTATCGCCTCTCTCCTGTGCGTTCCCCTGCGCGTTCAATCGCGAAGCATCGGCTTAATGGTCGTTGTGCATGAACAGGGAACCCCCTACAATGCTGAACACCTAAAATTGCTGACCCTGTTTGCCGTACAAACGGCGATCGCCATCGACAAAGCTCTACTCTACCAACAAAGTCGCCGCACCGCCCTAAGCGCCCAACAACAAGCCAAACAGTTAGAAGATACCCTCGGAGAGTTGCAACAGGCTCAAGCTCAACTTGTCCAGAGTGAAAAAATGTCGAGCCTAGGTCAGATGGTGGCCGGAATTGCCCATGAAATCAATAATCCTGTTAAT
Organism: Phormidium sp. SL48-SHIP; assembly: GCA_004299065.1. Taxonomy (GTDB): domain Bacteria; phylum Cyanobacteriota; class Cyanobacteriia; order Cyanobacteriales; family Geitlerinemataceae; genus Sodalinema. Next base: position 12,010 of record SIHH01000061.1, read on the forward strand.
TTTATCAACGGGAATCTCGATCACGCTCAGAATTATACCGAGGACTTACTTGAGCTAATTCATCTTTATCGCCAAGAGTATCCCCAAGACAACCCGGATATTGAGACCTTAATCGAAGATATTGACTTGGACTTTTTAGAGCAAGACTTACCCAAGCTTATTATTTCGATGAAAATGGGAATTGAGCGGATTCAGGAAATTGTCTTATCCCTGAAAAACTTTTCCCGTATTGATCGCGATCGCCCCCAACTGGCTGACATCCATGTAGGACTCAATAGCACCCTATTGATCCTCAACCATCGCATTAAAGCCAAAGGCGATCGCCCCGAAGTCACCATTCACTGCGACTATCAGGACTTACCCGATATCGAGTGCTACGCCGGACAACTCAACCAAGTGTTTATTAACACCGTAGCCAACGCCATTGACGCCATGGAAGAGGCCCAAATCGAGCAGCCAACCCTGTGGATTCGTAGCCAACTGCACGATAACCGCTGGGTTGTTATCGAAATCGCCGATAATGGGCCGGGAATGAGTGACGAGGTGCGATCGCAAATCTACGATCCCTTTTTCACCACCAAAGCCTTAGGAAAAGGAACCGGATTAGGACTAGCCATCAGCCGTCAGATTATCGTTGAGAAACATCACGGACGACTTTTCTGTGACTCGCGGCCGGGAGGTGGAACCCAATTTAAGATCTGGATTCCTTTGCGGCCGGATCTCGGCGATCCCTCCCCAACTTCCGATGCAAACGCCAATTCTCAGACGATTATTAGACCCCTTCACCCCTCAGCATCTCACTCAAGTACCTTATTTGATGACTATCAAAAACTAATCGAGCGATTAACCCTAGAAAATCCCAACTTACAGACCATGACGGCTAATGATATTCATGATATGTTTGTCTCAATTCCCATCTTGTTAAAACTGTACCGTGTTTTAATTAATTCACCCTTTCTCGAATCTCAACCCCCCAGTTAGTTTGTTTAGCGAACCCCCTTAGCAAACCCCCTTGAAGATAGAGAGCTATTGTAAACTTTCAATCAGGTTATATTATTCCGTAACGCACTCCTTCACCCCAACTTATCCAAACCCCAGATGTCCCAGTCTTTCCAAGATCCCAACCTGGAAATTGCTCAACTTCGTCAGCAACTTGCTGATTTAGAAGAGACGCACTTAACTCGACAAGCAGCACTGTCTCATGTTATTCATCATATCCGATCAACACTGGATTTAGAGACAATTTTTCAGACCACGGTCAAAGAAATTCGCCATCTCCTAAACGCCGATCGCGTAGCCGTGTTTGAGTTTTCCAGGAAATCGAACCCTAACACAGGGACATTTGTTGCCGAAAATGTGAGTCTAGCTTATGACTCAGTGATGACGCAAACAGTAACCGATTACTGCTTTGGCGAGAATTATTCGACCATCTATCGTCAAGGAAAAGTCTATGCTGTTGCTGACATTGAAGTTGCCGATGTAAGTGACTGTCATCGAGATATTTTACGGCGTTTCCAAGTTCGTGCTAACCTCGTTCTCCCCTTAATTAAAAAACAAAAATTATGGGGACTTCTCTGTATTCACCAATGTTCTGAACCGCGAAACTGGACTCGACAAGATATTGAATTTGTTCGGGAAGTAGCCTCTCATTTAAACATGGCTATTCAACAAACCGAACTGTTCCAAGCTCTCAAACAAGAAAACCGGCAGCAACTCAAAAAAATCGCGAAAAATGCCCCAGGAGCGCTTTATCAGTTCCGGATAGATGCCCAGGGAGAGGCGAGTTGTCCCTATATGTCTCCCAGTGCTGAATCCTTTTTTGAGGTTCCCAGCGGGGTGATTGAACGGGATGTCTCGATCATGTTTGAATTAACCCACCCTGAGGATATCTCGCAACTGCAAGCCTCCATCGAAGCCTCAGCCAAAACCGGCAATACTTGGAGTTTGGAATGGCGCATGATCACCCCATCGGGACGTTTGAAATGGATGGAGGGGCGATCGCAGCCGGAATATCAAGCCGATGGTTCAATAATTTGGTTTGGCTGGATTAACGAAATCACCCAACGCAAAGAATCCGAGCGGGAGTTACAATCTTTGGTCTCAATTATTGAGAACAGCAACGATTTTATTGGTATTGCCAGCTTTGATGGGATTCCTCAATATCTAAACCTAGCTGGACGGCGACTGGTGGGCCTAGCTGATGACGATTCAGACGACAACTTCGGCGAAAATCACCCCTCAGCAGAGGGAGAAGTTGTTCAACCTAAACTGAGCGATTGTGTCTTTAAGGACTTTTTCTTAGCCGAAGATTGGGACTGGGTTCGCGAAAATATCTTTAGCAGCATTGAACAGACGGGAAGCTGGCACGGGGAAGTTAATTTTCGGCATATGCTCACCAATGAGCCAATTCCTTTAGATTACACCGTCTTCGTGACCTATGACCCCCAGACTCAAGAACCGATGGGGTTAGCCGCCATCGCTCGCGATATCCGCGATCGCCGCGCCTCGGAACTGTCCCTGCGCGAGAGTGAACAGCGATTTCGGGATGTCTCCGAAGCCGTCGGAGAATATCTCTGGGAAATCGACATAGAGGGGATCTATACCTATGTCAGTGAGCGATCGCTCGATGTCTTAGGCTATCATCACCAGGATCTCCTCGGCCGTAATCCCTTTGATTTAGTTGATGAGAAAGACCTCAACTGGTTACGCGAGAGCTTTGCGACCATCGCTGAAGGTCAAGAGGTCTTTCACCTTGAATATCGTAGCCTCACCGAGCAAGGAGAGGTGGTCTGGATTTCGGCAACGGGAATCCCCCGCTTTGATAACGAAGGCCATCTAATCGGCTACCGGGGGGCCGGGATGAACATCACCGAACGCAAACACGCCGAAGAAGCCTTAAAACAAGCTCTCGGAGATCTCAACGCCATTTTAGACAACCTGGCTGATGGCCTCTTAGTGACGGATACCGCCGGCCGCATTACCCGTTTTAATCCCGTCTTGCGGCGGATGTTTAATCTCACAACCGGGGAGGTCATCGGTTGCACCTGTGAGGAGTTAGGGTTAATGGAGATCGACGACTTACTCAAAGACTTGCAAAAAACCTCGAGTCACCAAGCCGCTATCGCTGAAGTTCCCTTACAGGGGAAACATATGGGTCAGGCCCTAGCCACAAGAGTCTGGGAGCCGATTCCGGGAGAGTCTGAGCAGATTGATATTGGTTCGGTGGTCTTGATTCGCGATGTGACCCTAGAGAAAGAAGTAGACCGCATGAAAACGGACTTCATCGCTACAGTTTCCCATGAACTTCGGACTCCGTTAACCTCAGTGTTAGGCTTTGCCTCGATTGTTTTGGAAAAATTAGAGGACAAAGTTTTTCCTCTATTACCTCAAGGCGATCGCCAGGCGCAGCGTCATCAGGAGCGAGTCCGGCAAAACCTCAATATCATCGTCTCCGAAGCCGAACGCCTCACGACTCTGATTAATGATGTCTTAGATATCGCTAAAATGGAGGCAGGTAAAGTAGAATGGAATCAGGAACCTCTGTCAGTCTTAGAGGTGTTAGAACGGGCAATCGCCGCCAGTTCCTCCCTGTTTGAGCGAGAAAATCTCCAACTCATTACTGATTTTCCCGAACAATTGCCCCCGGTTCTCGGCGATGGCGATCGCCTGATTCAAGTGGTCATTAACTTACTCTCGAATGCCGTCAAGTTCACAGAAACGGGGGAAATCACCTGTCGCGCCTGCTGCGAAAACTCCCAAATCCGGGTTGAGGTTCAAGATACGGGAATCGGCATTGCCCCAGAAGACTTAACGAAAGTCTTTGAGAAGTTTAAACAAGTGGGAGAAACCCTCACGGATAAACCCAAAGGGACTGGGTTGGGTTTACCCATTTGCAAACAAATTTTAGAGCATCACGGGGGGCGCATCTGGGCCGAGAGTGAATTGGGCCAGGGAAGTTGTTTTATCTTTACGTTACCCGTTAAAGACGCGATCGAGGGGCGATCGCCGTCGAATTTAGGTCAAACCCCTGAAGTAGCACGACGGCTCGGATTAGTTCCCTTAATGCAACAACTCGAAGATCAGGTCGCCGGCCATGAACCAGCCACCCCCTCCCAGCTTGCAGATCCCCTCGGGAAGACGATTTTAGTCGTTGACGACGATGAACATGTGCGGGAGCTATTACGCCAATCGTTGCAGGCTCAAGGGTATCAGGTGCGCCTGGCTAAAGATGGGGTTGAGGCCATTATGGAGGTGAAGCGATCGCGTCCCGATTTAATTGTACTCGATGTGATGATGCCCTATATCGATGGCTTTGATGTAGCGGCGGTGTTGAAAAATGAACCCCAAACTATGGAAATTCCCATTTTAGTGCTGTCCATCGTTGAAGATCGTGAACGCGGCTATCGCTCTGGGGTCGATCGCTACCTGAAAAAACCCATCGATCGCCAAGGGTTTCTCAAGGAAGTTGGCTCCTTACTCTACCAAGGATCATCGCATAAAAAAGTGTTAGTGGTCGATAATGATTCTTCGAGTCTCAAAGTCATTTCTGAAGTTTTAACCGCTCAGGGATATACCGTCTCCAGAGCCTCAAATGAACAGGAATGCGTCGCGAAAGCCATGGCCCTGCAACCGGATATCATCGCCATCGACTCGGAATTTTTGCAAGAACATGAGGTCGTTCAGGCGTTACGCTTTGAGAAAGGCCTAGAACATCTCGTCTTTGTCTTACTCGGAGACATCGACAAGTAGCCGCGATCGCTGACAAATCCGGTTCTTAGGTGCTATGGTGGTGGATGATTCTAATTTTAGTCATCTCGCAAAACCACCACCAACACGATTAATAACAACCCTAAAGAGTGGTCAATAGCGGACACCATTAGTTCTACAATTCCTAAAATAAGATGTGTTTAAAAATTTTGATTGTGGACGACGAACCGAATATTAGGATTTTATTAGAGCAAGCTCTGGAAGATTTAGAAGATGAAGGGGTTGAGCTGCTCATGGCTCAGAATGGACTCGAAGCCTTAGAGGTTGTTGAAGAAGAGCATCCCAATCTAATTTTCTTAGATGTGATGATGCCCAAAAAAAATGGGCTTGAAGTCTGTAAAACCATTAAAAAAGACTGGAACAAAACTGATATTTATATCATCATGCTAACCGCAAAAGGACAAGAGTTAGAGAAAAAAGAAGGCTTTGCGGTTGGGGCAGATTTCTACATGACGAAGCCATTTCGTCCCAAAGAAATTGTTTCTAAAGCCCGTTCCGTTTTGGATTTATAATTCTCAGATTTATGGGTCTTCTGGTTTCAGGGTTATAAGGAAAATTTATGGCGGATTACATCCGTTGCTGTAGGGGCGAAAAATCCCCTCCT
>SIHH01000381.1 GCA_004299065.1 Phormidium sp. SL48-SHIP
TGGGTTCAGGACGCGGGACGTTTGCCACAATTGTTACAAAACGACAAGTTGTTATGAGTTGCAGACCTGTTAGGAGGCGATCGAGGGACTGAAATTCCCAGTACGGGTATTCACTCATGGGTCTGGGCGTCGAAGCCCATTAAGCTAGGACGAAACACTGGGGAAAAGACAGACTTGAGCCAGGGAACCCGCCCAGAGGGGCCGGCAAAATTCCATCTAGTTTCCATCTAATTTCCATGAACCTACCATGGAGTTCCCAAGACCCCGTTGTTAGGCTGATATCAATCACCAAGAGCGGTAAGGTTTTATGTTTGACCTACAACTGGACTGGGATTTACCCGCCAAAATTAGTTCCTTAGACAGTCGCCATGTCTTGCGAGTTCGTCTCACCCCTCAAGCCAATTTAGCCCAACTGCCCTTGCAGATGGCGATCGCCCTCGATACCAGTGCTTCGATGCGGGGGGCGAAGCTAGAGGGAGCAAAAACCGCCTGTCGGACGGTGATGGGGCAATTACGGGATGGCGATCGCCTCAGTTTAGCCAGTTTCGCCACGGGGGTTGCTCCCATCGGCGAGAGTCAGCAGGACAGCCAACACCTACAAGGGGCCATCAACGGCTTACAGGCCAATGGGGTCACCCGTACAGATTTAGCCTTAGCCTGGTTGCACGAGCAACTCCCCCCCAGCCCCGGACTGGCCCGGGTGGCGGTCTTGATTACCGATGGCCATGCGACGAATCGCCAAGGCCGTCAATTGCCCGACACCACTCCTCTGCTGGAGCGGGTTGATGCCTTTGCCGATGGGGGGATTACCCTCTTTACCGTCGGCTTAGGGGATGCCGCTAACTTTAATACCGATTTTCTCGTCCAATTGGGCGATCGCGGTCGGGGGGGCTTTCTCTACGCCGATGACCCCAGTCAGCTAGACCCCCAATTGCAAGACCAATTCCGCCGCTGTCAAGCCATCGCCGTTGAAGACCTGCTTCTGACCCTGACTCCCCTCAACCACGCCTCCGTCGAGAGTTTCTGTCGCTACCGTCCCGACTATCTCCCTTTGGAAGAAACAGCCCCCAATCAACTGGTGTTGTCCGCCGTCTCCGCCAGAGAACCCACCGATGTTCTGATTGAAGTCCGGGTTCCCCCCTTGGGGTTTAACGACAGTCTCTCGGACCAAGACGTGTTGCGACTGGAGGTGCAAGGGCCGGGAATGACCCCGATTCAGGCTCAGGCGGCGATCGCCCATACCCAATCCTACAAAGCCGCCCAACAGGTGAATCGAGACGTAGAACGCGATCGCCTCGGCTGGGACATCAACATCAACAGTAGCGAACTCCCTCGCAGTCAAGACCCCAACCGCACCGGCGAACTCCTCAGCAACATCCAAGTCGCCGCCTCCAAATCCGGTCGCCGCGACATCATGCAGCAAGCCAGTCAACAACTGCAAACCCTCCAAGACTCAGGAAAACTGACTCCCGCACAAGTCACCGGACTCTTACGAGACACCCGCAAAACCACCAACCACGACTCATGAATGGATTTGGTCACAGCCCCGTCCCCGGACAACGGCGACTCAGCCCCGACAAGACCGTTCTCATCCTCCGCAACGGTCCCCAAACACAGCGACAGATTCCCCTACATCCGATCCGCATCCTCATTGGCCGTCACGACCCCCCCCACGCCCAAGTTGACCTCGACCTCAGTGATTGCGAACTCGGAGATCCTCCCATGGTCTCTCGCCGTCACGCCCTCTTGCAATGGCAGGACGGACAACTCACCTTACGGGATTTAGGCAGTCGCAATGGCACTCGCGTCAATGGTGAGAAACTAGAAACTCTCCCGGATCAGCCCTATTCTGATGTCGTCGTGTTACAACTCGGCAGTCGCATTCAATTTGGCAACCTAGAATTTGAAGTCATTAATTCCCATGAATAATCCTAATTCCTCTGCTCCAAATCTGCTAGAATTACCCTGGGTTACTGTTGCTGACGTCTCCCATATTGGCAAAGTCCGCCAAGAAAATCAAGACAAAACTTTAGTCAAGCCTTGGTCTGATGAATCCGCTCTATTAGCCGTCGTTGCAGATGGTATGGGCGGCGGTCGTGGCGGACAGCGAGCCGCTCAATTAACCGTTGAAACCTTTGCTAAATTAGTTGATGAACCCTTAGCAACGAATCAAGAAGACCTCTACAATCAGTTATTAGCAAAATTCCATGAAGCCGATGACGCCATTCGCAACGAAGGCGGTCAGAGTTTTCAATTGATGGGGATGGGGTCAACCGTTGTTGCCGCGATTATCACTCCCGATTATTATGTCCATCTCTATGCCGGAGATAGCCGACTGTATCATCTGCAAGACCAGCAACCCCTTTATAAAACCAAAGACCATTCCATTGTGCGGGTGTTATTAGAGATTGGGAAGATTACCGAGGACCAGGTGGCCACGCATCCCATGCGATCGCAAATCACCTCCTGTCTCGGCGGTCGGGAAGGCAACGGACAGTTTTCAATTGACCCCAAATGGCAAGAAAATCCCTCCCCAATTCGTCCTTGGAACCCCAAAGATATCCTAATTCTCTCCAGTGATGGCTTACACAACTACATCCGAGACGAAGAAATGCAACAACTCACAAAAAACTCGTTTTCATCCCCTAAAAACCCCTTGCAAAACCTCCTTGAAAACGCCCTAGAGCGAGGGGGGCAAGACAACATCAGTGGCATTTTAATCACCCGCAAACCCCAGAACTAACCCC
>SIHH01000062.1 GCA_004299065.1 Phormidium sp. SL48-SHIP
AGTCAGGGAATTTTGATATTGTCTTTGACTTAGATCAAGAATTTAGGGGTTTTCTCGATGTGATGAGTTGGATGAGATACCCGGCGTCGTACTAGCACGACAGATAGAGACCAAATTTGCCGCTCCTGGCGCGGTTGCAGGCTTTTCTTACTACGCCTTACCTATTGTTGCGAGGAATTATAGTTATTAATTGATTTGTTTTAACTTACACTTCCTGTCTTCGTCAACTTCTCATCCCAAATCTTTAAATCAACTTGCTTTTAGGTAGCGTTTTATGAAAATTTATGTAATTTGAATCTCATTAAACCCACATTTAAGGATTTGTGAGTACCTTGGGAGAGCTTTATATCCGTAAAAACATTGAACCTGCGGAGACTTAAAAGCTGTGTAGTAATGCAACGATTTTAAACTTAAGTACTATCTGACTATGTCTCCTCAAAATCTACTCTTCGTTGATGCCTCCCTTGCTCAAACGATCGACCTCAGCAAGGTTAGCCCTCAAACGCGGGTCGTTCTCCTCGACCCAGAAACAGACGGAATTGAAACGATTACAGAGACGCTATCAGGGGTGCAAAACCTCGATAGCATTCAACTTTTGTCCCATGGCAGTGCGGGCAGTTTGTCTTTGGGGAATGTGCAGTTAAACGATGCCACCCTGGACAACTATGCAGACCAAATTCGCGGCTGGAAGTCTGCCTTGGCTGAAGGGGGCGATCTCTTGCTGTTTGGTTGCGATGTGGCAGCGGGCGATTCAGGTAAAACCTTTGTATCGCGCATTGCTGAACTGACGGGAGCAGATGTAGCTGCATCGACGGATCTGACGGGGAATGCAGCTTTGGGGGGCGACTGGGAATTAGAGTATCATGTTGGGGCGATCGAAGCAGCCCCCGCCTTAAGCCTGGAAACCCTGGCGGAATTTGAGGGCATTCTGGTCGAAGTTGCCAATTTTAATGACTTACAAAGCGCCCTCAACGGCTCAGGTACGATTACTCTGACGAACGACATCGTTCTCCAGGGAGGACTCGGAGACATTACCGCTGATGAAGACTTCACCATCGAAGGGAACGGTTACAGCATCAGCGGTGGTGACAACTTCCAAATTTTCACCATCAATGGTGGTTCCCTGCGTCTCGTCAACGTCACCTTGAAAAACGGTTTGGCTAAAGGCGGCAACGGAACAGACGGTGGTGGTGGGGGTTTAGGTGCTGGTGGCGCGATCTATATGGATGGTGGCACGCTTGTGACTGAAGGGGTAGAGTTTTTCAGCAACACAGCACGGGGTGGCAATGCCAATGGGACAGCGGGTAAAGGCGGCGATGATGAAAACAAAGGGTCTGCTGGTGGTACGAGCGGCGGGTTAAATGGTCGTCCTGAAAGTAAAGGTAAAGGCGGTGCTGGTGGAGATGTCCAAAAAAATGGCAAGGCGGGAAATAACGGTGGCTTTGGAGAAGGAGGAGGTGGCGCCGGTGGTGGCGGTGGCGGCGAAACCTCCCCTGATAGCGGCGGAGATGGCGGACAGGGTGGAAAGGGGGGGTTCGGAGGCGGCGGCGGCGGCGGCGGCGGGGGTGGCAAAGACACCGATAATTTAAGTGGAGATGATCACGGTTCGGGGGGGGCTGGAGGCTCCTCGGGAGACTATGGTGGTGATGGTGACAACGGCCAAGGTGGTGGTGGCAGTCGCAATGGTGGTCGCGGTGGCGGCGGTGCTGCCATTGGCGGTGCGCTGTTTGTCAAAGAGGGGAACGCCATTCTGCTCGATACCAACGTTTTAGGGAACTCAGTGTTTGGGGGGGACGGTGCCGAGAACGGTCAGGGCATCTATAAAGATATCTACAACTACAACGGGACGGTTCAGCAGTTGCAATCGTCAATCGGCAATTCCTTCGGGGTGGGAACCCTTGATACACCGAGAATCTCGATCGCCAGCTCAACAGCACCGAGTGAATCGAACAGGACCAACGGCAGTTTCACCCTAGCCTTAGACCGAACCCTAGCCGGTCAGATCGTGGTGGACTTGACCCTGGGCGGAACGGCAACGCGGGGAGATGACTACACCCTAGAACTAACTGACGGGACGGCGATCGCAGGCAACCAAGTTACCATCCCGGCCAACACAAATTCCCTACAAGTCAATCTCGTTCCCATCGATGATACGACAGTCGATCCCGACGAAACCATCGAAGTATCCCTCGAAGACGGCTTACTCTACGCTCTCGATACCCCTTCCAACGAGACCATTATCCTCGAGGATAACGAGCCAACCGTATCGGTATCTGCCGTCGATTCTATTACCGAAGAAAACGGCCAAAACCAAACGGTCTTCACCATTGAACTGAGCAACCCTGCACCAACCCCCTTAACCATTCCCTTCACCATTGGCGGAACGGCCGTTGAAGGCAACGATGGCGACTACGCCCCCATTGCTAAGTCTGTCTCAATTGGAACTGGTGAAAGTTCGGCGACGGTGAAGATTGAAGCCTTCGATGACCAAGTCGAAGATAACGGTGAATCTATCGACATTACACTTAGCGATCCTGGTGGTGTCGGGTACGTTCTTGATCCCACCGCTAGCGAAGGCCGCACGGTCATTCTCGACGGGGCCAGCGTTCGCGAACCCAGTCTGAGTGATGAATTTATCCTCATCAGTAAAACCGGCGCGCGGACTTTTGTGGTGGAGGGGACGAACGAACCAGACCAGTTCGAGATCGTCTTGGTCAAACAACCGGATGCCGATGTCACCATTTCCTTCGAGACCGGAGACGACCTCGAAGCCATTTCTGATCTCACCATTCCTCTAGCGAAATGGGACGAACCCGTCACCGTCGATGTCTATGCCAAAAACGATAACGAAGTCGAACCTGAAAACGAAACCTTCAATGTCGAATTCACAGTCACGGGAGGCGGTGGCAGCTACGATACTTTGGTCAACAATCCCGATTATGCCGTTCCCTCCCTTCCCGTCATCATCTCCGACACGCAAATCGAAGGTTCGACCTTCAGCGATGGCTTCGATGCAGTTTTACGGCAAATTAACAGTCTGATTGGCGAGCAACTCGATAACACCGAACTGCCCCTGATTGGGACTCTTGGCGATTACACCCCCGACTTTATCGAAACCTTCCGGGAGTTTGTCGTGGCTGAACTCGAAGCCGGCGGAACGGCAACCACCTCTCAAATTGCTGATACCATTCAAAATGCCATTGAGAGTTCCTTCACCAAGATTGGCATCGATACGGATGTCAGCGTGGATTTGTCCGCCGGCCTCGACGCAACGACCTTCGATATTACGATTGGCAGCCGCTATGAGATCGAAACGGATCTGAGTAATGATCTCGGTATTCCTGGATTGGGTTTGGAGGTGGATGGTTCCACAACCAGCGGTTTCGATTACGAGTTGGGATTGGGGATTGGCTGGGATGCCGATTTTGGCTTCTTTGTCGATACCGAGAAAACAAAACTCTCGGCTGGCGTTGATGTCTCCCTGAGTGACGGCTTTAAGGCACAAGGAAACCTGGGATTTTTACAAATTGAGGCAGTTAATAACCCCGAGGATACCACCCAGGCCGGAATTGAGTTTGAGGCAAAACTCAACGATCTCGATAACGTTCCCAGGATTCAATATCTCGATGCCAATGGTAACGGGGAATTCGATTCCGGAGAACCGAGCGTAGAAAGCGATGCCCAGGGTAACTTTTCGGCGTTACCTATTGTCGGTCGCTACGACACGAACCGTAACGGTCAGTATGATGCCAGCGAAGGAGACATTAAAACCCAGGACACGCCTGACGATGGCGATCGCCTAACGCTGGCCGAACTGCGCCGCGACTTCCAACTGAGTGACCTGTTTTCTCCTACCCTCGAAGGCAAGGCCAATCTGGGGTTGCAGTTGGTTACCAGTGTCAACGGTAGCAGTGCCATTCCCAGTTTCTTGCTCGATCTTAACGCCGACTGGGATGCGTTCAGCTATGCTAATGGCAAATTCGAGAAGCCGTCGCGACCGGCAATTTCTTTTGACAATATGAAAATCGACGTGGGCAGTTTTGCTAGTGACTTTGCCCGTCCGATTTTCAAGGAAGTGAACGACGTTGTCGAGCCGATTCGCCCGTTTATTAAGTTCCTCAAACAAGACTTGACATTTCTCTCAACCTTTGGGCTGGATTCCCTGTTTGGGCAACCCCTCGATCGCGACGGTGACGGCAGTAAATCTCTCATTGAGTTAATTCAGGCACTGCCTCAAAATAAAGTCAATGTCTTACCGTTTATCAATACTATTGATCAGGTTGATCGCTTCGCCCAACTGGTGGATGAGTTGTCAGGAACTGAAGGCAATTACTTTATCGAACTCGGCTCCTATGAGGTTGATTTAGCAGGGGGAAACACAGGCGAACAATCACGAACGAGTACCTTTGATTTTAGCCTACCCAGTTTTTCCATTACCGATTTTTCCGATGGACTGACGAATCTATTTGGCTCGGATCGCCGTCCTGAGTTTACCTGGCCCGATCTCTCCTTTGGTGACTTCTCAGGCGGGATTAAAAAGCTATTCTCGAAGTCCGGTTTGCGCTCTGGCTTGGATTTCGACTGGACTAAGGTTTCTCTAAAAGACTTGGCCCAAAACTTTGATGTTTCTGTTGATATTTCCAGCCTAACACCGGGGTCAACTCTAGGATCATCGGGCATTACGCTGCGGGACTTTACCAAGGGACTGAGTGCCTGGTTTGCGGGGACAGATCCCGGTGATTTGTCTGTGGATTGGTCGAAACTGTCCCTAGAAGACTTTGCCGTTGGCTTAAACGCGATCGCCGCTAATCGCGCTGGACTCAGTGGGCGATCGCTCGATCTCAGCGACATCTCCCTCAAAGAACTCACCGATGTTTTTGAGCCGTTATTTGCCAGCAAAAACTTCAGCTTTAGTGGTTTGGCTGATAGTGTTACAGAAGAACTGAAAAAAATCCCCCGTCCCAAAGTTCAAGTTCCCGATGTGGGCGGACAAATTGAAACCTCGTCATCGGGTTCGGCGAAGGAACTCTTGAAAACTATTAAAGAAGGAACCTTCGACTTTCCGATTTTGACCGATCCCTCCGTGGCGATCGATTTGCTGCTGGGCAAACCCGATGCCAATCTCTTTACCTTCGATATTCCACCCCTGGAATTGGGGGCGGGTTTCGAGGCCAACTTTATCGTCTATGCACCGCCGACCGTGCGGCTTGGCTTTGGTGGAGATATCAACGTCGCTGCTGATTTGGCCTTCGGATTCGATACAAAAGGCCTAATTGATTGGTCAAATCGAGATTTCGCACTTGATCAAAGTTTCCGCGTCCTGGATGGATTCTATCTCAGCGATCGCGCTAATGCTGATGGAACCGGCGAAGATCAAGACGAAATCACTGCTACCCTCGGTGCCAACCTTGAACTCGGGGTAGGGTTAAACGTGGGTATTGCCTCCCTCGAAGGATACGCACGGGGGGGGTTGCTCGGCTCTCTCGGCATCGATTTCCGGGATACCGGCGAAAGTACCGGCACCTCCGACGGCAAAATCCGGGCGATTTCCGAAATTGGCGCCAATATCACGCAGCCGTGGCAGTTGTTCAACCTGTCAGGGGCGTTAACCGCTAGTGCCACGGTGGGCATTCGGGCTGAAGTCGCCGGACTCTATGACAAGGATCTCTACCGCAAAGACTTCGGCCCCTTTACGCTGGCGACCTTTGAGTACGGCGAAAATGGGTTTACGGTGGCCACGGTCTTTGACGGGCCGATCGCCGGCGGGACAGTGTTCTTCGATGCCGACTTCGACGGCGAGCAAGATGCCGACGAACCCTTTACCCTCACACAAGTTGACGGCAGCTATCAACTGGCCATTCCCCTGGAAGAGTATGACATCAACGGCAACGGCAAGATTGATCTCAGTGAAGGTCAGGTCGTGATCCAAGATGGGGTCGACACGGACACCTTCCAAGATCAGAAGTTTGCCTTCTCGACGGCTCCTGACTGGAAAGTTGCCTCGCCGCTGACGTTGCTGGCCATCAAGCTCGAAGAACCCGAAACCGACACCATTGCCGACCAGGTGCAAACGACCTTCGGTTTACCCGCGAGTTTCAACCTCTACGAAGATAGTCCTCTAGCGGGAATTGTAGCGGGCGATGGCAACGCCGCAGCGGTGTTCCGGGTGCAAGCTCAGTTGCAGAACCTACTGATCCTAGGTGGAAACGCCCTGGGGGAACCCGAGGCTCGCAACGCGGGAGTGTTAGCGATTCTCGATGGTATTAGCGATCGCATCGCTGACGGTGTTAGCCTCGATTTGAGCGATCGCGACGACCTCGAACGCCTCTTAAATGATGCCTCCCAGGACTTAGGCCGGCCCGTCGAAGACCCCGAGGTCGTACTCGACGAACTGGCTTATCTCAACGGTGAGATTGCCAAAATCACAGGTTCAGGAGAAACGGCTCGGGCAGCTATTACCGAACAGGTGGCTTACGAGGCGATCGATAGTAGCTATCTGAATCTGCTTGAAACCGCTTGGTCGAGTGTGTTGCGCGTCTCGGTTCCCACACCGGACACGGATAAGGCGAAGAGTATTGTCCAAACTGCCCTTGATTTACCCCTGTCCGATCTCAGCAGTTTTGATGTGATCGCCGAACTCGACGCGGGCAATCCCGTGGCAGCGGAGGTTTATGCTAAACAGGTACAACTCAACGCCACCTGGACGCAACTGGCAGAGCTGGCCCGGGGACTGGGGGTCGACGCGGCTGAAGATCGCGTGATTGAGGTCTTTGTCGAAAACTTGGAAGGGGGGCAACGTTACGATGATCTCGGCAACCCCGACCAGATCCAACCTCTGTTAACCCAAATCTCACCCGGTCTGAGTCCAGATGCCTTAGAGGTAGTCGCTGAGGTGATTGCCAAGCGCAATGCGACGATGGCGGCGATCGCGCAGATGGCCGGCACCGGCGGCGATTTGCGTCAAATTCGCGAAGATATTGCGGCTGAACAAACGATTGCCCAGGGACTTCAGGCCTCCCTGTTACAATCTCTGGCCCAGGGCGAGATTTCCGCCGCGCAACTGACGGACCTCATCGACTATAACGAACGCCTCCAATCTCGGTTCGTGATTGAGGCGATTCTCAATGGAACTGAGGGCGACGATACGTTAATTGGCGACGATCGCAATGAAGCCATTACGGCCTTTGCCGGGGACGACCTGATTGAAGGGAATGGTGGCGATGACTTGATTTTGGGCAATCAAGACAGCGATGATATTTCCGGCGGAGACGGTAATGATGCTATCTCTGGCGGAGGAGGCGACGACCGCATTCTGGGCAATGCCGGTAGCGATGCTCTGTTTGGCAACAAGGGCAACGATATCATCGATGGCGGTGAGGAGGCCGACCTGATTCACGGTGGTCAGGGTGACGACATCATCGACGGGGGAGAGGGGAACGACGAACTCTTCGGTGATTTGGGCAACGATCTAATCCGAGGGGGAACCGGGGAAGACCTCATCGTGGGAGGGGATGGCGACGATTCCCTCCAAGGTGGTGCAGGAGAGGATATCATACTCGCCGGTTTGGGCAACGACCGTGTCTCGGGTGACGAAGGTCACGACGCCATCGCCGGCGGTAATGGGAATGATGATTTGAATGGCAATGCTGGCAATGATTATGTCTTCGGCAATCGGGGACAAGATATCATCAATGGTGGAGACGGCAACGACTACCTCTTTGGCGGTCGTGACAACGATGTGATCTTCGGTGGGGCCGGAGATGATACGCTGTCGGGGGATTTGGGCGACGACACCCTGACGGGTGGCGATGGTGCAGATCACTTTGTCTACAAAAGTTTGCACGGTCATGACACCATCACGGATTTCCGGGTTGGCGTTGATGCGATCGCACTCCCCGAAGCGCTGCTGGCGGAGGTTCGCTCTCGAACTGTAGTAGCGTCTGATGTGACGGGGGGTGCGCTGATTGAGTTCGAGGAGGGTTCACTCTTGCTCCAGAATGTTAGTGCAACCACTCTTGATATAGCGAATTTCGCCAGTTTATAACGGCGGCGATCGCCCCTGTAACCCAGCGGTGGACATTGAGCCAGCGACGGGATTTTCAGGGGCGATCTGTTGTGGCCGCTACAGGTCACCCCGAATGCTGACAATAGCTTAAAAAGTCCAACGTCACCTCTGCCGCTAAAGGGCGCGAGAAATAAAATCCCTGACCGTAGTTACACTTTAATTGCTCTAAAACCATCAACTGATCAACCGTTTCAATTCCTTCGGCAATGACGGATAGTTTCAAACTCTCCGCGAGTTGAATAATCGTTTGGGCAATTTCTTTATTTCCGGGTAAAGCGCCGCGAGGTGAAATTCGCTCAATAAACGAGCGGTCAATTTTTAAACTATCAACAGAAAACTGATGCAGATAGCTTAACGAGGAGTAGCCCGTGCCAAAGTCATCAATGCTAAACTTGATATTACGGTGTTTCAGTTCTTTTAAAATAGAATTGACTCGTTGAGGATTACTAACAATACTTTCTTCGGTGATTTCCAGTTCCAGGCAATGACCAGAAACGCCTGTTTCTAATAAGATATCGAATATCGTTTCTGTGATATCTTCTCGCAAGAAGTTATGAACGGAGAGATTCGTGGACATGAAAATCGAGTCCGGGACGGCTGCGTTTTCTTGCCAATCCCTCAGTTGGAAACAGGCTTCTCGCAAAACCCAGGTGTCAATCTGACTCATGAGATCGCTATCTTGAGCAGTGGGTAAAAACTCTCCGGGAAGCAATAAGCCACGGCTGGGATGTTCCCAGCGAATTAAGGCTTCTAAACCCGCTACTTTCCGGGTTGC
Organism: Phormidium sp. SL48-SHIP; assembly: GCA_004299065.1. Lineage (GTDB taxonomy): Bacteria > Cyanobacteriota > Cyanobacteriia > Cyanobacteriales > Geitlerinemataceae > Sodalinema. Next base: position 8,841 of record SIHH01000062.1, read on the forward strand.
TAGGGAAATAATGGGCTGATAATATAAAACAAACTCACCACGCTCGATCGCCCGCCGTAAGTCGGTTTCCATTTGCAGGCGAATAATGGCTTGAGTGTACATTCTGGGGTCAAAAATCTGTTGGCTGGCTTTCCCTTTCGCTTTGGCTTGATACATGGCGGAATCCGCGTCGCGCAACAGATGTTCAGGCTGTTCGTAATTGGGATGACTCAGCACAATTCCAACGCTGACATTGGTGAAATTTTCCTGACACCCTAACTGAAACGGGTAACTTAACTCCTCTTGAATGGTGTTGGCTAAGGTGAGGGCGCGATCGCCGCTGGGGGTATCCTCTTCGAGTAAAATGGCGAACTCATCTCCCCCGAGTCGCGCTAACATCACCCCTGGCGGTAAACAGGTTTGAATGCGACGGGCCACGGAAATCAGGAGGCGATCGCCCACCACATGGCCTAAGGAATCATTCACCACTTTAAAATGGTCGCAATCTAACAACATCAAGGAAAAATGATGGTCATTATTTTGTTTACTCTGCTCCAAAATTCGACCGAGTTGTTTCATAAACAAAACACGATTCGGTAACTCTGTGAGAGAGTCATGCAATGCCAAATGTAACAGTTGCTCCTGGGCTTCCTGACGAGCAGAAATCTCTTTTTCTAGTTGATGGGTGCGTTGTCGAACTCGATGTTCTAACTCCACATTCAGCTTAAGAATTTCGCTTTTAACAGATTCTAGGGTGATGTGGGTTTCAATACGAGCTAAAACTTCTTCAACATGAAAAGGCTTAGTGATGTAGTCAACTCCTCCGACTTCAAATGCCTTGACTTTATCAATCATGTCATCCAAGGCACTAATAAAAATCACAGGAATATCCTTTGTTTTATCATTTTTCTTAAGACGAGAACAGACCTCATAGCCATCCATCCCCGGCATTTTAACATCCAAAAGAATCAAGTTGATGGGGGCAGCATTGGCAACCCGTAACGCCATGTCTCCTTCTGTGACACTGCGAACTTTATAGCGCTGCTCTGCCAAAGTTCTTGAGAGAAACTTCAAATTTTCAGGAGTATCATCAACAATTAAGATATCTCCTCGATAGGTGTCAGCGTTTGGATGCTCCTGAGTCATAGATGAGGTTCCTTTAAATGTGAATTAGTCCAGGGACGGAAATGAAAGTCTATTTAATAATGTACCATATTGAAATTCATCGACCAATTGGCGAATGGTTTGCCCTAAAGCGGCCTGTTCAGGGGGTAACTCTTGCAAAAGTTCTAAAATTACGTCCTCGTCAGCCAATTCAACGGCATCTTTAAGAGCCTGTCGCCAAGGGATGCTCAGTTGACTGAGACGCTCCACCATCTCAGCCTCAGACAGCAGCGGCGTCGCGTCTAAGGCGTCTGAGTGAAGGGCGGAGTCGTCATAGCCGTACTCAACCCCCAAATACTGGCCAATTTTCTCAAAAATCAGGGATTCCCGGAAGGGTTTGCGTACAAAATCATCACATCCCGCCGACAGAATCACCGATTTTTCATTTTCTAAAGCACTGGCGGTTAAGGCAATAATCACCGTGGCTTGGCCTTCCAAATGAGCTTTAATGCGTTCGGTGGCTTCATAGCCATTCATCTCCGGCATTCGCATATCCATCCAGATCAGATGAGGGTGCCACTGTTGCCATTGAGCGATCGCCTCGCGGCCATTTTCCGCTTCACGCACCTGAAACCCCACAGATTTGAGGAGTTCGACGAGAAACTGACGACTTTCCCAGCGATCGTCCACCACGAGAATGCGATAATCCGGTTGATTAGGCGCCAGACTAACGATGCGTTGCTGCATCGCCGCTGAAAACGGCATCTCCCCAGCGGCGAGTGTCACCGGCGTGATGGGAACGGCAAAATAAAAGCAACTCCCCTGGCCGACGGTACTCTCGACTCGTAGCTGGCCTCCCATCATCTGTACAAATTTTTGACTAATGGCCAGGCCCAACCCGGTTCCAGTATGCTTGTGATGGCTCAAATCGGTTTGCACAAACGCCTCAAAAATCGTTTCTAAGTGTTCTGAGGCGATACCCGGCCCGGTATCCTCTACGGCGATCGCTAAATGAGGTAAACTCGTCTCCTGGGGGGATTGAGAACTGCTATCATCTGGGGTGGCTGAATCGAGGGACACCTGAACTGTGACGCCTCCGTGTTCTGTAAATTTAATGGCGTTACTGAGTAAATTCGTCAAAATCTGTCGTAGTTTCCCCTCGTCGGCTTCGATATATTGAGGAACATCGGCTTGACGCTCGATAGTTAGGGCCAGAAAGGTTTGAGAAGCACGTAGTTGAAACATCCCTTGGATGCTCTCAAGCAGATGGTGCAGATCGAACTGGGTGGGGTTGAGTTGAATATGGCCCGCTTCGATTTTGGACATATCCAAAATCTCGTTAATCAGTTGCAGTAAATGTTCACCACTGTTTTGAATGATCCCTAAATGATGCCGTTGATCGCGATCAAGGGGTCCCTGGCGGGTCATCAGTTGGGTAAAGCCTAAAATAGCATTGAGAGGCGTTCGTAGTTCGTGACTCATGTTGGCCAAAAACTGACTTTTGGAGCGATTCGCCTCTTCTGCGGCTCGCCGAGCGGCTTCGAGTTCAACTTGTCGTTGTTTGGCTTGGGCTAAAAGATTGGCTTGGGCGATCGCAATCCCAATCCGAGATGACACTAACTCCAATAGTCGGATATCATCTTTTGTCCAATGGCGGTAGCGATCGCATTGGTGCAAACTGAGGATACCATTGGCTTTGCCTTGATAGGAGGTGCGAATGCTCAAAACAGATTTGAGATTAAACTCTGCCGAGAATGTCTCTTTCAGTAAGGGATCATCCTGAATGTCATCACTAGCCAAGGCGCAATCTTGGGCTAATAGGGTTTGTACATAGCGACTTTCTTGACTCCAAACTCCTGGATTTAAGCAAACTGAATAGCCACAACTACGATATTCCGAACATTGCGGAAAATCCGGGGTTGGATCATCTTGATAAATTTGTAAATGACAGCGATCGACCTTGAATACTGAAGCAATTTCTTGCACCGCTACATTAAAGATGTCGTGAATATCTAAACTTTGCCGAATTTGGTAAGTAATTTGATTGAGAAGCTTTTCTTGCTTCAGTTTGCGAGCCAGTTCATCTTCGGCTCGTTTGCGATCGCTGACATCAGTACCAATCGATAGCAGTTCGGCATCTGCACCCACTTGAGTCAGTTGATTCACCCAGCTAATATAAAATGGCTTGCCATCGCGACTCATGTTTTCATTTTCGTTGGATAAAAACCGATTCGGATATTGACAGATTTTCTTGATGAGTTCCTCTAAATTTTGCCCCGATGAGTCCTGTTTAGGAACAATCGTCCCTAAAATTGGTTGTCCGACAAGTTCGGAAACTTTGAAACCAAAAAAGTCAGCGCCAAACTGATTGATAAACTTAATTTTACCCTGTAAATCCCAACGTAAAATAATACAATTTGCCGTTTCAACCAAGGTTCGATACTGTCGTTCACTGGCTTTCAAGGCTTTCTCAGCCTGAACTCGCTCTAACTCCGCTCCGGCACGAGCGGCAAAGATTTTTAGGATTTCCTCATAGTTTTTATCAATGGGAATGGCTTTGGTATCAATAACCGCTAAATGCCCTAAAATTTCCTGAGTGGAACTATAGAGAGGAATCCCAAGGTAACTGACGGCGTTGATGTTTTGTAAATCGCGATCGCCCGGAAACAACTCAGCGACGTTATCGGGATAGTAACAGATATTTCCCCGCAACACTTCCGAACAAGGAGTTCCCTGAATATCATATTCAAGTCGCTCATGCCAGGTGTCTCCTGTCCAATACGCTAAAGAACGCAGACGAGTCTGTTTCGGATTAGCAAACTCACTGACAATGGCATAGCGAACTTGCAAGGCTTCGGCTAAATAGCGAACACAAGCATCAAAAAACGCCTGTCCTGTTTCCGAGGTGGTTCCTTCCACAATCAGTTGTAAAGCGTCGGAATAGTATTTGCGATCGCTAATATCCCGCGCTACCCAAATGACACGAGTTTTGGTCAACGGAGAAATCTGAGCCGAGAAGCAAATTTTTTTTCCAGATATTGTGATATCATAGTCAAAATCGCGCCGTTTTTGCTCCGCTAAAACCTGCTGAATTTGCTTCAGCAAAATCTCACCCGTCTCCGGGTCAAAAAACTGAGAAACCATGTGATCGACCCAGTCACTGCGAGGATCGTCGGCATCATATAACGCACTAAGATGAGTGGGTGCAATATCAATGCCTTGAATTTGTCCAGCTTCGAGTTCAATTTCTAGCACCACATCCATAATGGCCCCAAGAACCCCTCGTAGTTGCCGTTCTGAGGTGGCGAGTTGTTGCGTTAATAACTCGCGATATTGTTGCTCTACCTCAAGTTTTAACTGAAGTTCCTCAAGCTGGGCCTGTTGTTGCCTAATCATGTCTTGGGGAGAGGACTGTTGCATCAGGAAGGACGAGATAACCTATGGCTTACCATAGCAAATCCCCCCGAAAATCTCACGCAAAGCCGGCCTGTTCTGGTATCTGAGAAGAACAGGCCGGTGAGAACTTGGCGGTATTTTCCTGAATTTTGGCTATTGTAGGCGATCGAGAAGGGTTTTGACGCGATCGCGGACCTCATCGCGAACCCGGCGAAAGGTGTCGAGAGGCTGTCCATCGGGGTCATCGAGTTGCCAATCCTCGAAGATCTCTTGCGTCACCCACTCTGGCGGTAAGTTCACCCCGCAGCCACAGAGGGAAATTACCACATCATAGTCCTCAGCGTTGAAGTTACTGAGGGGGTCAGAGGTTTGGCCCGAGATATCGAGGCCCGCTTCCTGCATCACCTCAATGGCCGTGGGATGGACGCGGGAGGCTTCTAAGCCGCAACTGTGAACCTCAACGATTCCCTCGCCGAGGTGACGGGTGAACCCTTCCGCCATCTGAGAGCGGCAGGAGTTGCGTTTGCAGACGAACATGACGTTTTTCATGGAACTCCTAATTAAACGGCTTGTTTGGCGTGTTCTGATGCTTGTTCGCGAGCTTTTCGCTCGCTATAGCGGTCCGTGAGATAGTCTTGATGGTCTCGCAGCAGAACCGTGAATTTGAATAACTCCTCCATCACATCCACCACGCGATCGCGGTAACTCGACTCTTTCATAGTTCCATCCTCATGGAACTCCTGATAAGCCTTGGCCACAGACGACTGATTGGGAATGGTAAACATCCGCATCCAACGGCCCAAAATCCGCATCGTATTGAGGGCATTAAACGATTGAGAACCCCCGCTAACTTGCATCAGGGCCAAAGTTCGCCCCTGAGTGGGACGCACCGCCCCCAAACTCAGGGGAATCCAATCAATCTGATTTTTCAAAATTCCCGTGACATTGCCGTGCATTTCCGGCGAGGACCAAACTTGTCCCTCCGACCATTGACTCAACTCCCGCAACTCTTGCACTTTGGGGTGAGTCTCGGGGACTTGGCCCCGTAGCGGTAAGTCTCGGGGGTCGAAAAAGCGCACCTCGGCCCCCAGGTCGCTCATAATGCGGGCCGCCTCTTCAGCCAGAAGACGGCTATAAGACCGTTCCCGCAGGGACCCGTAGAGAAAGAGAATTTTAGGTGGACGACCGAAATGTTCCATAGAGCAAAAATTGGTCTAAATAGGATAGGGAACAGGGAATAGGGAACAGGGAACAGGTGAGCAATCCAAAAAATGCGACAATTGAACTAGGACGAAAAATCTCGAATCAGAGCGATACACGTAGAGATTTATAAATTGGCAAAATTGTAGTCCTAGTTCATCTGTCTCGCTTGTCTGTCTAAACTGTCCAGCATTGCCTTAAGATTCCAGGGAATAGTTACGGGTACAGCGAGGGTCTCGTAAGGTGGCTTTGTCTGGTTCTCGGGGGAACCAACCGGCGGTTCGTTGACAGATGCGAACTAGCATCAACATCACCGGAACCTCAATAAGAACCCCGACAACCGTCGCTAAGGCTGCACCGGAGTTGAGGCCAAACAGCATCACCGCCGTAGCAATGGCCACCTCAAAGTGGTTGCTGGCCCCAATCAACGCCGCCGGGGCTGCATCTTCGTAGGAGAGGTTCAGTTTCAACGCCGCCACATAGGCGATGAGGAAAATGAGGTTCGTTTGAATAAACAGCGGCACTGCAATCAGCAAGATATGCAGGGGATTGTTGACAATCAGTTCCCCTTTGAAGGCAAACAGCAAGATTAAGGTCAGCAGTAGGGCAATGATGGATACGGGGCCAAGCCGTTTCAGGAACTTGGTTTCAAACCACTCTCGTCCTTTGTGGCGTAAACTCCAGGTACGGGTGAAATAGCCGGCGATGAGTGGCAATCCCACGTAAATGAGAACCGAGAAGACAATGGTTTCCCAGGGAACGGTTAAGTCGTTGGCCGCTAGAAGCCATTTCCCGAGGGGGGCGTAGAGAAACAGCATGGCCAGGGAGTTGACGGCGACCATCACCAAGGTGTGACCCTGGTTGCTGTAGGAGAGATAGCCCCACATCAGTACCATCGCGGTACAGGGTGCGATACCCAGCAAGATAGTTCCGGCGATGTAGGAGTTGGCCAGGGAGACGTCAACGCCGTTAATTAACTCGGTTCCTTGGATGAGGGGGCGAAAGACGATTCCCAGGAAGAATTGGGAAATTGCCACCATGGTGAAGGGTTTGATGAGCCAGTTCACCACCAGAGTCAGTAAGACGGGTTTGGGGGCTTTGGCGGCTTGGGCGGCTTGGGAGAAGTCAATCTTCACCATGATGGGATACATCATGAAGAAGAGACAGATGGCGATGGGAATTGAGACGTTATAGACGCTGAGGCTGTCGAGTTGGCCGGCGACGTTGGGAAATACTTTCCCGAGGGTGATTCCGGCGATGATACAAAGAAACACCCAAAGGGTGAGATATTTCTCGAAGCGGTTGAGGGTTCCCCCCGCTTGAGGGACTTGGGTTTCGCTAGTCATGGGCGCTAAGGCGAGTTCCACTGAGGGGTGTTTGTTTGTATCATATCAAGTTTTTTTGATACATCAAGTTTTTTTGATGAATGAGTGGCGATGGTGGAGGAACGAAGATTTGTGTCCAAAGCGTCACATCCTTGTCAAGACGGAGTCACATCTGGATGTCACCTTGATCAATAGCGGAAACTACGCTAGAACTGAAGCGAGTTGCCGGGGTGATGACCCCAATCGCAAACTCCCCCGTGGAGTAATGACATACAACGAGGATTTTTTTATGCTTAAGCAACTACTGGCTGGAAGCACCCTGATGGGACTGTTGCTGTTCGGCGGTGCCTCCACCGTAAGAGCTCAGCAAGGTCAGCCTCAACCGGGACAACCCCAACCTCAACCTGGGGAAATGCAACAACCCCGTCAAATGGATGTGAGCGAGTCTGATTTAGAACGGTTCGCTGTGGCGATTCAACAAATCCAGGCGATCGAACAACAGGCCCAGGCCCAAATGATTGAGGTGATTGAATCCCAGGGACTCACGATTGAGCGGTTCAACGAAATCGCCCAAAGTCAGCAAGATCCTTCGATGCAAGGACAGGTTGACGTCTCGGGCGAGGAAGCTGAAATCTTCGACCAAGCCGTCGAACGCATTTCCGGGATTCGCCAGGAAGCGGAAATGGAGATGGAAAGCGCTGTTCAGCAAGAAGGCCTAGATGTTGAAGAGTTCAACCTGATTTCCCAAGCGGTCCAGCAAGATCCTTCCCTGCAACAACGGGTGATGGAGATGCTGGGGGAATAAGCTTAACCGTACGCTTCGTTTAACTTTTGAGGGGTTCGGGGAGCTATAAGTCCCGCGCTGTACCTGAAAGGTCAGCGTCGGGATACATGGACTCCCCTTGAGAAGTCGATTCCCCATGCCTCCGGCACGCTACGCGAACGATGGGGATGAGACCAGCATTTACCAGTGGGTACAGCTTGTGGTAAACCCTAGCGATGCTGACAATGAACTACACCTACCGAATCTATCCAGATGCCGCGCAGCAGACTGAACTGCGGTCGTGGCTTGAGACGTGCAGAGGCGTGTATAACTACGCTTTGCGCGAACTCAAGGACTGGATGGCTTCGCGTAAGTGTCCGGTAGACAGATGCTCGTTGGAGAAGGAGTACATCATTCCCGCTGATGAGCCGTTCCCGTCTTATCACCGTCAGCAAAACAACCTGCCCAAAGCTAAGAAGCAATTCCCGCATTTAGGTAAGGTGCATTCTCAGGTTTTGCAAACTACGATTCGTAGACTGCACGATACTTGGGGAGCGTTTCAGAAGCGTGGACATGGGTTCCCGCGCTTCAAAAAGTTCGGTCAGTTCAAGTCCTTTGTGTTTCCCCAGTTCAAGGATAATCCCATCGGCGGCAACGCTATCAAATTGCCAAAGATAGGAGAAGTGTCCATCAACCTGCATCGCCCGATCCCTGACGGGTTCAAGGTCAAGCAGGTGAGGGTTCTGTCCAAGGTGCGGGGTACGCAATGGT
>SIHH01000382.1 GCA_004299065.1 Phormidium sp. SL48-SHIP
GCGTCAGTCATGGGTCTAGCGGAGGGTCTCTAGGGATTTTCTCATGCTGAGGGTCCTTGGGTCGAGATGTTTAGAGGGTATCTTTCTGTTTGAGTCGCCAGAGGGCGATCGCCAAATAGACACAAGCATGAACTCCTAGGATGGCCCAGTTTAAGCCCAGGTTCGACCAATCGGCGTCATAGACGGGAGTGACTTCAAAGGCTTGGGGAATCTCCGTTCCATCGGGATAGGTTTGCGGTTCGGGAACCATTTCATTCACGTTGACTAAGGCTCCATAGGCTCCCACAGACCAACGACTCAACATCACCCAAGAGATAAATTTGGCCACACCTTCCATCGAGAATAAGACGCCGGAAAAGATGATTTGAGGAAGGAGAAGTAAGGGGAGGGCGGTATTGGCTTGGGTTTCGTTGCTGACAAAACAGGAGACGGCTAAGCCGAGACAGCCACTGGTGAGTAGGGTTAAAAAGGCGGTCACACTCACTCCCATGGTCCAGGAAATGAGCTGAGGTTCGGGAGATTCGAAGCCGAGGAGAATGACAGCGGTCATGAGTAGGGTTTGTATTAACGCCAGTCCGGCTAAGACGAGAACTTTGGAGCCTAAATAGGGAATTAATCCTAGGTTGACTAATCGCTCCCGCAGATAAATGGCGGACTCTCGCACGATGGTTTGTAGGGAGCCGGATAAGCCCACCCAAATGGCGGCACAGGTGAAGACAAATAAGACTCGTAAGGCTAAGGGCGCTAGGGTGGGATCGGGCTCAGTTGGGAGAATGAAGGGTTCGCGATCGCGAATGGCAAAGGTGATTAAACCAATGCCAATGGGAGCGGTTAAAAGGGCTAAGGCTAGGTTGAATTTATCGGCAAAAACTAATTGGATATCTCGTTGTAATAGGACTGATAATTGTCGCCAGGGGGAGGGGGTGGCTTGTTGAGGACTCTGGTTTTGGGGGGCTGAGCCGGGTCCGCTAACGGTTTTGGGGGATTGGGAGGTGACCCCCGATGGGGAGCCGCTGATGGGGACTAATTGGCGTTCGACGTAGGTTTGGTAGCTGGGATGGTTCCGGAAAAATTCGGCGCAGCGTTGACAGTAGGCTTCGGGTTTAATTCCCTGATTCTCTTCTGGGGGCTTGTCGAGTTCGATGTAAATTTCCGCAAAACCGTCGAGTTCATGATGATGACCTTGAGACTTGACAAAATCATTAAAAAATGGTATGGCTTGGTTCGGGTCGCCGAAGTAACAGAGATTCCCCCCTCGGCCCATGAAGGCCACGCGATCGCAGAGGGTGATATTGGCGGTGGCGTGGGTGACGAGGGCCACGGTGCGATTTTCCTCTTTGGCTAAGTCTCGCAACAGTTCCATCACTTTTTTGTCGAGGCCGGGATCGAGGCCTGAGGTGGGTTCGTCGAGGAAGAAGAGTTTGGGATTGGCCAGGAGTTCCACGGCGATACTCACCCGTTTGAGTTGTCCCCCACTGAGTTGGCTGACGAGACTGTTGGTGCGATCGCTCAGGGCCACGGTTTTCAGGGTTTTTTGGACGATTTGGGCGATCGCCGCGTCATCGGTATCTGGAGGAAGCCGCAACTGGGCCGCAAAGGTTAAGACCTGAGTCACGCTCAAGTTACGATGAACAATATCCTGTTGAGGAACATAGCCAATTTGGGTACGATAGATATTAAAATTGCGCCGTAAGTCATCACTATTGAGATAAATACTGCCCCGATCCACCGGACGAATCCCTAACAGCGTTTCCAATAACGTTGATTTTCCCGCTCCACTTCCTCCCACTAAGGCCACGAGTTGACCCGGTTCTATGGGAACTGAAACATTATTCAAGAGAGAGAACTTTTTGGGTATTTTTTGTTTTAGGCAAAATTGGATTTGTTCCCAGAAATCCTCTGGATGTTTGTTAACTTGACGGGACAGTTGAATTGCATCAATCCGCAAGCCATCTCCCCGACCTTCGAGGAGTAGCTCATCGCCTTTGAGGATGAGGGCGTAGGGACCGATGCGAATTAAGTCTCCGTCCTGTAATTTTTCTTGACTTCTAGCCTTAAATACCTTGCCAGAGCGCGTAATAAAAATACCGTTGGTACTTTTGTCATAGAGAACATAGCCTTGTCCGGGATTATCGATAATGGCATGACGGCGGGAGATAACCGGTGCATCCAGATATAAATTAGACCCCTGTAACGCGGGGTCACGACCAATTTCTAAAGAGCGCTGTTTTAAGGAAATTGACTTAGCAATCGTCGAAGTGTCCTGACGACGAGGGGCATTGGGATTGATATACTTGAGACGAACTAAATTGCGGGGATCTTGACCAATTTGTAACTCATCGCCATCCTGGAGAATATGGGGCTGATAGGTTCCCACCCGTCGCTGACCACAGAGAAGTCCATTCCGACTAAATTGGTGGTCTTGTCCCTGTAGAACCCCGTCATAAATGCTGTAGCTATCTCCCTCACGGGTTAGGGTGGCGTGGTAACGGGAAATCGCCGCCCATTCATCGCCTTCTAAGGTTAAATCGACGTCAGGTGCACGTCCAAAAGTCAGGCGATCGCCCATGAGGGAAAACGTCTTGATCTTTCCCTGGAAATTAAACTCTAAATAGGCAGGAGCTTGATTGACCAGAGTCGTTTTACTAGAAGTCATGGGGCTAAATCGCTTACAACAACGGGTTCAGGACATTTTAATGATTCTAGGATAGTTCTCGAAAAATTCAAACATCCCGTCA
>SIHH01000383.1 GCA_004299065.1 Phormidium sp. SL48-SHIP
GGACTTGCCGGACTCACCACAGCCGTCAATCTAGCCGATGCCGGCCATGACGTAGAAATCTTTGAATCCCGTCCCTTCGTCGGCGGTAAAGTGGGCAGTTGGGTCGATGCCGACGGCAACCATATCGAAATGGGGCTGCATGTCTTCTTCGGCTGCTACTACAACCTCTTTGCCCTCATGGAAAAAGTGGGCGCATTAGAGGCCCTGCGCCTGAAAGAGCATACCCACACCTTTATTAACGAGGGTGGACGAGTCGGAGAACTGGACTTCCGTTTCCTCACCGGCGCACCCTTCAACGGCCTCAAAGCCTTCTTTACCACCTCGCAACTCTCCCTACAAGACAAGTTGCAAAACTCCCTAGCCCTCGGAACCAGCCCCATCGTGCGCGGCTTAGTCGATTTCGACGGGGCCATGAAAACCATTCGCGACCTCGATCGCATCAGCTTCGCCGACTGGTTTCGCTCCCACGGGGGCAACAACGGCAGCCTCAGACGGATGTGGGACCCCATCGCCTACGCCCTCGGCTTCATCGACACCGAGAACATCTCCGCTCGTTGTATGTTGACCATTTTCCAACTCTTTGCCGCTCGCAGCGAAGCCTCAGTCTTGCGGATGTTGGAAGGCTCCCCCCATACCTATCTCCATCAACCCATCCTCGACTACCTCCAGGAACGGGGAACAAAAATTCATACCCGCCGCCGAGTGCGTCAAATTAAATTTAGTGACCATGACGGCAAAACCGAAGTCGATGCGATTGTTGTGGCCCAGGGGGAAACGGAGGAAATCATCGAAGCCGATGCCTATGTCTTCGCCTGTGACGTGCCGGGAATTAAGAAAATCCTGCCCCCCGAATGGCGCAAATGGCCCGAGTTTGACAATATCTATAACCTCGATACCGTTCCTGTCGCTACCGTGCAACTGCGGTTTGACGGTTGGGTGACGGAACTGCAAGATGCCCAGAAACGGCAACAACTGCAAGAAGCAGCGGGATTGGATAATCTCCTCTATACCCCTGATGCTGATTTCTCCTGTTTCGCCGATTTAGCCCTAACCAGTCCTGGGGACTATTACAAACCCGGTGAAGGCTCCTTGATGCAGTTGGTTCTGACCCCCGGCGACCCCTTTATCAAACAAAACAACGAACAGATTGCCCATCATGTCTTGGACCAGGTGCGATCGCTGTTTCCCTCGGCCCGAGACCTCAACATGACCTGGTATAGTGTCGTCAAACTGGCCCAATCCCTCTATCGCGAAGCTCCTGGGATGGATGTCTATCGTCCCGCCCAACGCACCCCCATTCACAATGTCTTCCTCGCGGGCAGTTACACCCAGCAGGACTATATCGATAGTATGGAGGGAGCGACCTTATCGGGAAATCAGGCAGCGCAAGCCATTTTAGAGGAGTTTGCCCGCCGTTAATCCCTAGGCGTTCGTTCACTCTCCCAGGTGGGGGTCTTCATCCGCCTGGGATGTCCTCAACGCCCCCAGACTCATTATTTATCGGATAGCCCCAATGACAGATTGGTTAGAACATAGCGTACAAGTTGAAGTCCCGATTACGATTGAGGCAGCCTGGCAGTTATGGTCAGATTTAGAGCAGATGCCTCAATGGATGAAATGGATTGAATCCGTCTCGATTTTGGAGCATGACCCAGATTTATCCCGCTGGAAACTGGCGTCGGGAGCCTTTGAGTTTACCTGGCTATCGCGGATTGTGCGGCTGATTCCGCAACAGATTATTCAATGGGAGTCCGTTGATGGCTTACCCAATCGCGGGGCCGTGCGCTTTTACGATCGCCACGGTTCGAGTATTGTCCGCCTGACGGTGGCCTACGGGATTCCGGGTATCCTAGGAAAGATTATGGATAACCTGTTTGTCGGGCGCGTGGTGGAATCAACGATTCAGGCGGATATGGATCGCTTTCGCGAGTATGCCATCCGTCGTCAGCAGCGACAACCCCAGGACGCTTAAATTACCGCTCCTATGCTACATCTGACGAATCTCAGCTATCATCCCCCCGCCAGTCCGACGGAAATTCTCAAATCCCTCAATTTAGAGTTATCGCCTCAGCAATTGGGATTGATTGTCGGGCCGAGTGGTTCCGGGAAAACCACCTTGTTGGAGATTTTGGCGGGATTAGCCGAACCGACGTCGGGCCAGGTGACATGGCGCGATCGCGAACTCCTCCCGGAACAACTACGCCAACTGGTGGGGTTGGTGTTTCAGTTCCCCGAACGGCATTTTTGCGGCGGAACCATCCTCGAAGAGTTGCGCCTGGGTCATCCTGAAATTGGCTCAGAACGGGTTAAACAGGCCCTAGAATCCGTGGGGTTGGGCCATCTGTCCCTCTATGGTTCTCCTCAGGATCTCAGCGGTGGCCAGCAGCGACGGCTGGCGTTGGCGGTGCAGTTGATTCGTCAACCGCAAGTGTTGCTGTTGGATGAACCCACGGCGGGGTTAGATTGGTCGATGCGTCGTCAACTGGCGAATTTGCTCAAGCAACTGAAGCAGGATTGGAGTTTGTTGGTGGTGACTCACGATGCGGGGGAACTTTTGGAAATTGCTGATTCCTGTTGGACGATTCATGACGGAACGGTGACCCCAGTGGATACTCCCTCGGGGGAACAAACCCCCTCGGCTACGTTACGTTAAGCCTCGTGACCCTCCCTAAATCATGATTTCCTAACCAGGCAGTCATAAATTGTGTGTTTTTAATAAAAAAACTGAATTTTTAC
>SIHH01000063.1 GCA_004299065.1 Phormidium sp. SL48-SHIP
TATCTCGCGTCTCCCGGGTCGCCATTGAACTGCAAAGGGTGAATCTCTCGGAGTTAGCCGGGGCGATCGCCAGCCAATTAAAAGAGGCGTATCCAGACTATCCCGTTAAGCTACAGATTACACCCGAGTTAACCCTCAACGCCGACCCCTCCTTGATGGAGATGATGTTAACCAATCTCCTAGAAAACGCCTGGAAATTCACCCATCATCAGCCTCAGCCCCAGATCGAGGTCGGCCGACGGCCCTCACTCAAGGAAATTTTAAAGACTAGCCCGGAGTTCCTGCAAGAGTCCTCCCTAGATCTTGCACCAGAAACACTCAACCCGCGCCTCCTGGATGCACCCGTTTATTTTGTGCGCGATAATGGAGCTGGCTTTGATATGAAGTACAGTAAAATGCTGTTCGGGGTCTTTCAACGTCTGCACAATACCCAGGAATTTCCGGGTACGGGGATCGGACTGGCCACGGTTCACCGCATTATTCAACGTCATGGAGGACTGATTTGGGGTCAGAGTCAGGTCGGCCAAGGGGCGACCTTTCATTTTATCATCCCTTGATGGTTCCTGTCACCTGTTTTTAATCAATCCGCCCTAAACTTAAAAACCGCGAACTCATGAGGGATGAGAACCTAGTTATGACTCCGTCGCTGCGCCCCGTTTTCCTAGTCGAAGATAACCCCGATGATGAGCAGTTAACCCTACGCTCGCTACGGAAAGCTAAGATTACCAATCCAATTTTTATTGCCCGCAATGGAGAAGAAGCCTTAACCCTTCTCTCTGAGCTAAAGCCATTACCAGCGGTGGTGTTACTCGATTTAAAATTACCCAAATTAGATGGGTTTGAAGTGCTGCGACAGATTCGCACTAGCCCCAAAACCAAAAGCTTACCTGTAGTGGTTTTGACCTCCTCTAGTGAAGATCGTGATATCATTGAAAGCTACGATTCCGGGGCGAATAGCTATGTGCGTAAGCCCGTTGAGTTCAAGGAATTTGTCGAAGCTGTCTCCCAATTAGGGTTATATTGGACTCTAGTGAATAAACCGCATCCTTAAGACAAAATAACGAGTTATTTAAAGATAGGTTAATTACGATGAACAATCTCCTTAAGTTTATCTTGATCGAGGACTCGGACGATGATGTCCTCTTACTGACTCGTGCCTTAAAACGGGAGGGGTTTCAACTTGATTATCAACAGGTTCAGTCCCCGGATGACCTGCGCCAAGCCTTAATAGACTCCTCCTGGGATTTGATTATTTCCGATTATCATTTACCGGGATTTGAAGCCCCTGAAGCGCTCAAAATTGTTCAGGGATTTGAGTTAGATATTCCCTTCATTGTTGTCTCGGGAACCATTGGCGAAAAATCTGCCGTCGGCATGATGAAAGCAGGGGCCAATGATTACATCATGAAGGGCAATTTAACTCGTTTAGGCGAGGCAATTCGCCGCGAAATTCGTGAAGGACAAATTCGAGTTGAACGTCGAAAATCTGAACAAGCACTCTGGAAAAGTGAGGCAAGAAATCGCGCCATTTTAGCGGCAATTCCTGATTTAATGTTTCGGGTTAAACCTGATGGAATTTATCGCCCCGTCGTCGCCGATGTGCCAACAGCAAAACAGGACATAGACCCGCTCAGCCGCCGGGGACGGCTGATTGAAGCCGTCTTACCAGCGAACGTCGCGCAACAGACTCGCCGGGTGATTACAACAGCCTTACAAACGGGAGAGTTACAGGTTTTTGAACAAAGCTTTACCTTGAATTCAGTCGCCATCGAGGAAGAAGTCCGGGTGATTAAAAATGGCCCCGAGGAAGTGCTGTTAATGATTCGTGATATTCGCGATCGCCAAGCCGCATTACGGGAACGCCAACGTAGTCAAGAACAACTGCGTCGCCTCAACCAAAACCTGGAAAAAACAGTCCATCAACGCACCAAACAGTTAAGAAAGCGGGAGGCTCAATTACAAGAGTTGTCTGATCGCTTAACCATGGCCCTCGAATCCGCCTCCATTGGCTGTTGGGAAGCGAGTCTGAAGGATGGTTCCTTAGTCTGGGATCAGCGTATCTATGAAATTTATGGTATCGCGCCAGGAACAGCCATCGATTACCCGAAGTGTTTGTTATTGGTTCATCCCGATGATCGCCCCCGCTTAGAACAGACCATTGAACAGATGTTACGCACCGATGAAGATGCTCATTTAGAGTTCCGAATTTGTCGGGACGATGGGACAGTTCGTATCCTAAAAAGCTCGGCTCGGCTGCGACGGAATCAGTCCGGCGAACCCGTCAGTCTCGTGGGGATTAACTTAGATATTACCGATCGCAAACGCTCAGAATTAGCCCTAAAAGAGAGTGAAGAAAAGTTCCGACAACTGGCTGAAGCCGTCGATGCGGTGTTCTGGATTGTCGATCTCGTCAGTCGTTCTCAAGTCTATGTCAGTCCCGCCTATGAACGGATTTGGGGGTATCCCGTTGAGGAACTCTATGAAAACGCCAACGCTTGGCTAGAGCATTTGCATCCCGAGGATCGTTCTCGCCTTGAAGCCAATCCAGCCGAAGATCTCTTAGAGGAGTATAACGAGGAGTACCGTATTATACGTGCCGATGGCGAGGTGCGCTGGATTCGCGATCGCGCCTTTAGCATTAAAAACGAACAAGGACAAGTCTATCGTGTAGCGGGAATCGCCGAGGATATCAGCGATCGCAAACACGCCGAAGCTCAACTGCGACAAACCAATGAACAATTGATGCGGGCCACGCGCCTCAAAGACGAATTTCTGGCCAGCATGAGTCATGAACTACGCACTCCCCTCAATGCCATTTTAGGCATGACGGAAGCGCTCCAGGAAGACGTTTTCGGTGCAGTTAGCGACGCTCAACGCCATGCACTGCAAACCATTGAAAGTAGTGGCGGCCATCTGTTGGCCTTAATTAACGATATTTTAGATGTGGCCAAAATTGAATCAGGTCAAATTGAACTGAATCTCTCAGCCACGGCGATCGCACCCCTGTGTGAATCCAGTCTCAATGTCATTAAACAACAAGCACTCAGTAAAAACATTGAGCTAACGCTTAATCTATCTTCGACAGTTCCGCAAATGCTCTTAGATGAGCGACGAATGCGTCAAGTTCTGATTAATTTACTCAATAATGCCGTCAAATTCACCCCCAAGGGAGGACATATTAAGCTTCAGGTGACCCCCCTGTTCGGCCCGCCTTCTCACCCCACTACCGCCTCAGTGATCGGGGTGCGTTGGTCCGTCGAAGATACCGGAATTGGCATTGCACCCGAACATCTCCCCAAACTCTTTCAACCCTTTATGCAAATTGACAGCGCCTTAAATCGTCAATTTGAAGGAACCGGATTAGGACTATCCCTCGTCAAGCGCCTGGTGGAACTGCACGGCGGGGAGGTGGGAGTAACCAGTCAATTGGGAGTTGGCAGTTGTTTCACGATAACCCTCCCCCTAACCGGCACAAATGGTTCGGAAACCGGGACAACAGATCCCAGGGTAGACGAGGCGACGGACAGCCAGGAAACTGAGTCCTCCGCCTTGATTTTATTAGCGGAAGATAATCCGGCAAATATCCAGACCTTATCCAGTTATTTAATCGCCAAAGGCTATCAATTACGACTGGCTAAAGATGGCGCTGAGGCGATTGAGCAAGCCAAATTGCAACAGCCTAATTTGATTCTCATGGATATTCAAATGCCGGGAGTAGACGGCTTGGAAGCGATGCAGCGAATTCGTCAACAGCCCTGGGGTCTTGATGTTCCTATAATTGCCCTGACGGCCTTGGCCATGGAATCAGATCAGCAGCGATGTTTGCAAGCGGGCGCGGATGATTATATCAGCAAACCGGTCAAACTCAAACATCTTGTGACGCGCATTGAGGAACTGCTGCAACAGGGAAAGATACAGGTCTAAGCTTATGGGTCTATGGCTGAAATTACTTAGACCCCTAATTCCTTAATGCGATTAAGACTCGGAAAATACCGAGTTGTCGAGCCAGAGCTGCTTTCCGGACAAATCCGGGGTTCGCTAGTGTGAATGATCCGGGCGCTAATTGTCGTAGCTTAAGGAAATTGCCCCACAAACTTAGCTATAATGACCCCAGTTGGGAATAGCTTGAGAGCCAGCTTCAGTTTTAAAGTCTTAGTCGAAGAAAACGAATCTCATGGAAGTCACGTCTGGAGCCGCAATTCTCAGGAGTCCGAAAATCCTAAGTTTTGAAATTACGCTGAAAGAGGCGATCGCCCAAATGAAGGGTGTTACCCCCCAGGATTCTCCAGAGGTGGCAAAAAAGTCCTGGCAAGAAGCAGACGGAGCATCAGACTGTTGGGTGGTCGTCGATGGCGATCGCCCCCTCGGCCTGCTCACAGACGGCGATTTACTACGGGGAATCATCCAAGAACAAGGGCAGCACACTCCAATTCGAGAGCTGATGAGACAGCCGCCCTTAAAACTGCGAGAATCTGACTGTGGGGATCTCTGGAGTCTCTGTCAGCGGCTACACCGGGAGCAGATTGACTGTGTCTTGGTGGTGGATGAGGGCGATCGTCTTCGAGGCCTGATCACCGCCGCGAGTTTACTGCAAGGCCTCTGTTACCAGCAACAAACCAACCTCGAACTTGATCAATTGCGGCAACAGCATAGCCGTGAACTCGAACAGCTTTCCCAACGCCTAAACCTCGCTCTCGACTCCAGTGGAATTGGCTGCTGGGAGTTGCATCTCAAGGATCGACGGATGATCTGGGATAAGCGTATGTATCCACTCTACGGCGTGTCTCCTTCATCCGGTCCCCCATCTTATGAAATGTGGCTCGATCACCTTCACCCCGACGATCGCCCCGAGATTGAATGTCTCAGCGAACAGGTTATGTCTGGAGAGCTTGACTACAATCGCGAATTGCGGATTCTGCGCACCGATGGCACTCTGCGTTACCTGAAAGCCTCGGGAACCCTGATTCGTGATGCTCAAGGGGAGCCGGAAAGTCTCATTGGCATCAATTTTGACATTACCGAGCGCAAAGAAGCGGAAATCCGCCTACGAGAAAGTGAAACCCGCTTCCGTCGCGTGTTCGAGGCCAACGTTGTCGGCATGATGTTTACCGACTTTAGCGGTCACATTAGCGACGCCAACGATCACTTTTTACAGATGTTGGGCTATTCCCGAGCCGATTTGGAGCAGGGACGCTTAAATTGGGCGCAGATCACTCCCCCGGAGTACCGAGATTTAGATCTCAAGGCGATGGAGATGCTACAAGAGTCGGGGAGCGTTCAGCCTTGGGAAAAAGTCTATCTGCACCGGGATGGCCATGCCGTGTGGGTGTTAATCGGGGTGGCGCTCTTGTCCCCAGACAATGGCAGTTGTGTCTGTGTGGTGGTGGATATTAGCGATCGCAAACACCATGAAACCACCCTTAAGCGGCAACTGGTGGCTATGGAAACGGCGATCGATGGTATTGCTATTCTTCGAGATCATAACTATATCTATTTAAATAGCGCCCATTGTCAGATTTTTGGCTATGATTCCCCCTCCGAACTCATCGGTCAATCGTGGCATCGCTTATTTATCCCCGAGGAAATCCCTCGCGCTGATGCTGAAATTTTCCCCCAATTGGACCGTCAGGGAATCTGGCAAGGGGAATCGACGGCGCGACGCAAAGATGGGGGTTCCTTTCCTTTAGAATTATCCCTATCTCGGACGGATGAAGACTTATTGATTTGCGTCTGTCGAGATATTAGTGAGCGTAAAGGCACAGAACAGGCGCTGCGGGAAAGTGAAGAAAAGTTCCGACAATTAGCCGATGTCGCAGATGCCGTCTTTTGGATTCTCCATTGTGATAGCCGCCAACCCATCTATATTAGTCCCGCCTATGAGCGCATCTGGCAGCGACCGATACAGGAACTGTTTAACACTCCAGCCGTCTGGGCTGAGAGTTTGCATCTGGGCGATCGCGATCGGGTTTTGGCGGCGATTCCCAAACAAATCCAAGGGCAATATGACGAAGAATATCGCATTCTGCGTCCCGACGGTGAGATTCGCTGGATTCGCGATCGCGCCTTCCCCATTTTAAACGACCAAGGACAGCCCTATCGCATTGCCGGTATTGCTGAAGATATCACCGATCTCAAACAAGCTGAACAGGAAAATCAACAACTCCTGCAACAACTGGCCGCCTTCAAATTAGCCCTCGATGAATCGGCCATTGTTGCCATTACCAATCCCGATGGAGTCATCACCTATGCCAATGAGCCGTTTCTAGGAATTTCTGGGTATCGTCGCGAGGAACTTCTCGGGCAAACCCATCGCTTGGTCAATTCGGGTTATCATCCTCAGTCGTTCTTTCAAAACTTGTGGTCAACCATTTTACAGGGTGAAGTTTGGCGAGGAGAAGTCTGCAACCGCGCCAAAGATGGCTCCATCTATTGGGTTGATAGTACCATCGTTCCCTTTTTAGACCATCAGGGTAAGCCCGTCCAATTTTTAGCCGTTCGCTTCAACATCACTGCCCGCAAAACCGCTGAAATTGCCCTACAAAGTAGTAACGCTCTCCTCTCAACCATTAGTCAAGCCCAAGCCCAATTTATTACCGCTACCAATCGCCTGGTAATTTTTGAGGAGTTACTAGCGCGACTGTTAGAACTCACCGAGAGTGAATATGGCTTTATTGGCGAGGTTATCTTCAGCGATGACGGCAGCGCCTGCATAGAGGAAACCCTCTTTAAACTGAGTGGAACTCCTTATCTAAGAACCCATAGCATCAGCAATCTGGCTTGGGATGCTGCCACGCGCCAATTTTATGAAGACAATTATGAACAGGGGATGGAGTTCGAGAATATGAATACCCTGTTTGGGGCGGTGATTATGACCGGCAAACCCGTTATTTCCAACTCCCCAACCACTGACTCTCGCCGGGGTGGAACTCCCTCAGGACATCCGCCCTTAAAATGCTTTTTAGGATTGCCCTTTTTCCAAGGAGATACCTTAATGGGCCTTGTCGGCATTGCCAACCGCCCCGAAGGCTATAATCAGGAAGTAATTGATTATCTCGCCCCATTTTTAGTCACCTGTAGTAACCTAATCGAAGGCTATCGCATCGATGGAAAACGCAAGCGAGCGGAAGAACAATTATCCTACACCAATGAAAAACTGATTCGGGCGACTCGCTTGAAAGATGAGTTTCTCGCAAACATGAGCCATGAACTCCGCACCCCGCTCAATGCCATTTTAGGCATGACAGAAGCCCTCCAAGATGACGTTTTTGGCGGTGTCAATGATAAACAACGAAGGGCGTTAGAAACCGTTGAACGCAGTGGCACTCATTTATTGCAGTTAATCAACGATATTTTAGATGTCGCTAAAATCGAATCCGGGCAGGTTGAATTAGATTGCGCCCCAACTCCTGTGAAACATCTGTGTGAATCGAGTTTAGCCTTTGTGCGGCAACAGGCCTCCCAAAAAGGAATTCAGTTAAGCTTAGATATTCCGGGCCATCTGTCACCCATTATCCTCGATGAACGACGGATTCGCCAGGTTTTACTCAATTTACTCAACAATGCCGTAAAATTTACTCTGGAAGGAGGAGAAATTCGCCTCACCGTCACGGAAGTTGTGAGTGATTCTAGCGGGGAAACATCAGACCTTTGTTTTGCTGTCCAGGATACAGGAATTGGCATCACGCCAGAGAATATCCAGAAACTGTTTCAACCCTTTGTGCAAATCGATAGTGCCTTAAATCGGCAATATGAGGGAACTGGCTTAGGATTGGCCCTAGTGAAGCGACTTGTGGAACTTCATCAGGGTCAAGTCAGTTTAACCAGTGAGGTAGGAGTGGGCAGTTGTTTTAGCTTTACTCTACCCTACCGCACTGCGATCGCCCCCGATTCATCCGCCTCCTCTTCAGCATCTTCACGGCTAGAGCCATCCTCATCTCCTGAGTCGTCACCCCTGATTTTAGTCGCAGAAGATAATGAGGCGAGTCTAAACACTTTAGGGAGTTATCTCACCGTTAAAGGCTATCGTCTCCTGACGGCTAAAAATGGCGTCGAGGCCGTGCATTTGGCGGCATCAGAACGACCCGATATTATCTTGATGGATATTCAAATGCCAGGAATGGATGGTTTAGAAGCCACGCAACTGATTCGCCAAAACCCAGACCTGAGGGGGGTTCCCATCCTAGCTCTGACGGCGTTGGCTATGGAGGGCGATCGCGATCGCTGTTTAGCAGCAGGCGCAACAGATTATCTCAGCAAACCTGTTAAACTAAGAGAGCTAGTTCAACAGATTGAACAGATGTTAGCCGACTCTGACTTCTGCTGATATCTGTGTGGGAGATGTGCCATGACTGCTATTATTCTCGTGATTGATGATGAACCCGATAACTTTGATGTTATTGATGCGCTGTTGAGTCAGGAGGATTATCAGTTAGAATATGCCGCTAATGGCTTGGATGCGATCGCCTCTCTGGAGAGTTATAACCCGGATTTGATTCTCTTGGATGTGATGATGCCAGATGTCGATGGCATTGAAATTTGTCGGCGTTTAAAAGCCATGCCCAATTGGCGCATGGTTCCGATTATTATGATCACAGCCATCAGTTCTAAAGATAATTTAGCTCGGTGTCTAGGAGCGGGAGCAGATGACTTTATTGGCAAACCCGTCAATGGCTTAGAATTGCGGGCTAGGGTCAAGTCAATGCTGAGGCTTAAGCATCAGTATGACGAGCTACAGGGATTATTACAATTGCGAGAAGATCTCGTCAAAATGATTCTCCATGACGTTCGCAACCCGCTCAGTGGCCTCTTGCTCGGCTTAGAACTGATCCGCAGTCCTAACTATCCAGAAGTTAAACGCCTGCATCGCCTCGAAACTGTCTATTCGTTGGCTAAATCAGTGCAAACAATTGTTGAAGACTTATTGCAGGTTACCTTGACTGAAGCGGGACAACTGAATCTGAACTATGATTTCGTCGATTTAGGCGCCTTAGCACAATCTTGTTTAACCCGATTTGAGGCGATCGCCGGCCAAAAGAACATCTCCCTAGTGAGTCAACTTCCTAAGACTCCACTGACAGGAATTGAGTTGGATGCAGCCCTATTTCAGCGGGTGTTAGATAATTTGATTGCCAATGCTATTAAGTTTGCCCCTCAGGAGAGTCAAATCACCCTAACGGTGACGGCGTTCAACCCAGAACAGATCCAAATTGAGGTGATTGATGCGGGGCCAGGTGTACCCGAGGAGTTACGGGAAAAGATATTTGAGAAATATGAGATTGGAACCATGATGGCTAATATCTCGCAAATTGGCTTAGGCTTAGCCTTTTGTAAAATGGTCATTGAAGGACATCAGGGGACCATTCAGGTGCATCCCCATCCGACTCAGGGATCGATATTCCAGATTGTTGTTCCCCGCCGGCCTTTCCAGACCTCTCAACCCTCCCCAGAAAAGGCTCTCACGCCTCCATAATCCCCAACAGGCGATCGACAATGTGCTGCCAAGTAAAGCCTTGTTGCACCCATTCTGGGGCAGTCCGTCGCGCCTGTTCGACGAAGCTAGGGGTTTCGATCAGTTGGCTCATCAGGGCCACCGTATGCTCTAAACTCGGATGCAGATAATCTCGGATTTCGTGATCCCATTCCACCTGTTTCAGTTCACTGTCAATATAGCCCGTGAAACGGCGATCGGTGAAATCATCCGTTGAGCCGCCTTTGGTGCAGAGAATCGGTAATCCGGAAGCGGCTGCTTCCAAAACCGGCATATTAAAGCCTTCTGCCAAATAGGGAGAAATATAGGCATCACAGGTTTGATAGAGTTGGGCCAACTCCTGAGTTGAGAGACTGCGGCCAATATAGGCTAGGCGGGGTATGACGCGATCGCGCTCCTGGGGCGTTAACATCTCCTCAAGGCCTTCGAGGACAAACTTACGAGAGTTACGAATCGCATCACTGCCTTTGAGGACTAATCGGGCCTGAGGATAGCGGTGCGTCACCTCAGCGAAGGCTTTGAGAAGCATCCGTAAGCCTTTATTCCAGGTCATGACCCCGATATTGAGAAAGGCAAAACAGCCCTCAAGTTGCGACTGCTGCCGCCGCCGTTGACGTTCCGCCGCCGCTGCGGGGTGAAACACCGCCGTATCCACCCCATGAGGAACCACCCGCACCCGTTCAGGAACCGCTCCCGCTCGCAGAAAGCCCTCGCGAGACCACTGGGAGGGGGTAATAATCACGGTCCCGGAGTCTCGATGAGCCTGCGCAAAATCCTCAATTCCCATCATGTTTAGCATGGCTTTTTGCACAATCCGCCATTCCGTCGTGCCAAAAACATAGGTTTTCTGGGAGTCGGAGTCCGATAAATCATAGGGCATCACCATCCGTAGAGTAGCATCAGCCCGCAGATGTAATGGCGGCGGCGGAATTTGTCCTAACTGCTGTTCCTCGGCCGCTGTAAACAGTCCTGATTGCGGTTCCCAGGTGTGATCTAAATAGGGCAAGTCCCGATGAAAGACTTGAAGTTGAGGACGGCGTAGGAATTCCAAGAGTTGATGTTGATTGGCCACCGCAAAGGAGTGAGGGACAAAACGCCAGCCTTCTACCACAAGTTTCATAATATGTCAAATTCTTTGCCAATGGGATGAACGGGACGTTAGAGTTGAGGGGCGATCGCTGACTCAGCTCCGAGGGTTGGGGGTCGGGCTTTGGCAGAGAGTTCAAGCATTGTATGGTATAGTGACGCTAGGGTGGGGGTCAATCTTGTCCTCCCAGTTGAGCGCGGCTTGGGGCGCAAAACGATGGGATGATTCTCCCGAATACTTTCCCGAATACTGGGACGCGAGGATTGAGGTTGACTAGAGCCGCAGCGGTCAGCCAGCGGCCGGGTCTTGTCTCGAATAGGTCAATCGCATTCATGTCATCGACACTTCACGTCTTTCCGGAATTCATTGCTCAATTCCTGGATCTCCATCCCCCCTCCATCTCCGCTGAAACGCCCCTGAGCAACATTTGGGATCAGTTTCGGGCCAAGATGACGGAACCACCGGACTCAGGTTCCCCCAGGACGTCTCTCCACTCGGGCTATCTCTGTGTCGTTGAGGGCGATCGCTGTTTGGGACTGATCACCGCCGAGGAGGCGATCGCCGTTCTGGCCCAGGGAGACGATCCCCGCTCAGTTCCCGTCTCCCGTCTGATCACCCCCGGACAAGCCGTGATCGCCCCCGATCTCCTCAACCATCCCCCCGCCCTCTACGAAGCCGCCCAGCAGCATCCCTTCTTATTGCTGCTCAATGAACAGCAGCACTGTCTGGGGGTATTACCCAGTTTAGCCCTCCTGAAGCTCTCCGAGTTAGCTGAAGTACCGCTGGAATTGGGGCCACTGAACCCCTTTGAAATTGCCCTGAATCATCTCCCCATCACCGTATTTCGCAAAGATCGCCAGTTGCGGTACACCTGGATTTATAAAAGCTTTCCTGGCCTAGATCCCCAAGAAATTTTAGAGCATACCAATCATGACCTCTTCTCAGCCCAAGATGCGATCGCCTGGGAGGCGATCGAGCGTCGCGTCTTAGAGCAGCAACAGGGGAGCCGTCAGGAGATTGCTCTGACCTTAAACGACCGCTTTCACTACTATGACCTAACCGTCGAACCCCTCGTTGATGAATTTGGCAGCATCTTGGGCCTAGTGGGAACCGCCTTAGAGATCACTCGGAGTTATCTCAATCAGCAAGCCCTAACCACACTCAACGAAGAACTCGAAACCATCGTCGAAGAGCGAACCGCTGAACTGCAACGGAGTAATGCCGAACTATTAGTGTCCCTCTCAGCCGCACGAGAACTCAACGAGCTTAAATCACGGTTTATTACCCTGACCTCCCATGAATTTCGCACCCCACTAACCACCATTTTAGGGTCTGCCGAACTGCTCAAACATTATGGCCAGAACTGGAAGCCAGAAAAAAGACAGCGCTATCTCGATCGCATCCATGACACCGTTGATCACATGACGCGCCTGCTCAATGATGTCCTAACCGTCGGCCAAGCCGAAGCCGGACAACTGACCTTTTCCCCCAGCCTCGTCAATATCCTGGAACTCTTCGAGAGTGCGATCGAGCAAGTCCTCACCAAAACCTATCGCGATCGCCGGATTCAACTGAGCCATGACCTTCACGCCAGGGATGTTTATTTAGATCAGACCTTAGTCTCACAAATTCTCTCGAATCTGCTCTCGAATGCCCTCAAATACTCCGCCGCAGATTCAGCGATCGAGGTCTACTTAAAAACCGAGGAAAACCAGATCCTGTTCCAGGTGCGAGATCATGGAATTGGCATTCCCGAAGCCGATCAAGCGGATTTATTTACCTCATTCCATCGCGCGAAAAATGCCGCTAACATACAAGGGACAGGACTGGGCTTATCCATCGTGAAAAACGCCGTGAATCTTCATGGCGGACAAGTCACCGTGGAGAGCCAAGAAGGTTCCGGTTCCACCTTTACCGTCCTGCTGCCCCTTACCCAATCTCTAGCTTATGACGACGATTCTCGTGATTGAAGATGAAAGTCACGTGCGAGAAATTCTCAGCGAGTTGTTAACCACTGAGAAGTTTGACGTGCTAACCGCTGACAATGGTGAGCTAGGCTACCAAATGGCTCAGCGTCAGCAACCCGATTTGATTTTATGCGACATTATGATGCCAGAGTTGGATGGCTATGGTGTCCTCAGCCAACTCAAAGACAATCCCGCCACCGATAACATTCCCTTTATTTTCCTCTCGGCCAAAGCCGATCGCCTCGACTTCCGCGTCGGCATGGATTTGGGGGCAGACGACTATCTCACCAAACCCTTTACCCGCGATGAACTGCTGACCGCCGTGCGGATGCGGCTCAAAAAACAGGCGGTTCTCTCCCAGCGACATCATGAACAACTGCTGCGCACCCAAAGCCATTATCAACAGCAACTTGAGCAGGCCAAAGAGCGTTTAAATCAAGTTTTGAGTCAGGATCAGCTAACGGGGTTACTCAATCAACTGAGACTGCGACAGGAGTTTGAGCGATTTCTCAAGCAACTCCAGCCCCTGGATGCCTCTAGCTTGGTTCCCTTAGTCTGTGTGGGGGTGGAGCGGTTACGAGAGATTAACGCTGAATTGGGCTACAGCAGCGGCGATCACTGTCTGCAAGTTCTCGCCCAACGGCTGCAAGGGTTCTTTGCTCAAGACTCGCCCTTGATGGCCCGTCTTAATGGCAATGAATTTGTGCTGGTTCTGCCCCCCGTCAGTTCTCGTTATCAGGCTCAAGAGCAGATTCAAGCCCTCTTTCATCATCTCAGTCAACCGATTTCGCTCAGTCAGGGGGACATCGTACTACAAGTTAACCTGGGGATTGCCTTCTATCCTCGCGATGCTCAGCAACTCGATCCCCTCTTGCAACATAGCCAACAGGCGCGACAGAAAGCTCAGTCCTCGGGAGGAACAGCCGTTGAAGTCTATAGTGGCGTCTTATCGGGCGATCGCGGCGATCGCCTGGCCCTAGAGCGAGATCTCCGGTCTGCCTTGGAGAACCCTGAGCGGCGCGATGAATTGCTGCTGGTGTATCAACCTCAAATCAACCTAAACAACGGTGAGATTTGCGGCGTCGAAGCCCTCATGCGTTGGCATCATCCCCAGCGAGGCTCGATTCCCCCCAATCGTTTTATTCCCATCGCCGAGGAGAGCGATCTCATCATTCCCCTGGGAGAGTGGGTTTTAGAAACCGCCTGTCGTCAGGCCCAGATCTGGGACGCTCAGGGATTACCTCCCCTCCGTGTCGCGGTGAATCTCTCCGCCCGACAATTTGAAGATCCCCAGCTTTACCAACGCCTAGCCCAGATTCTGCGTCGCTTTAACCGAAAACCCGAATCATTAGAGTTAGAACTCACAGAAACTTGTTTAGTCCGAGATCCCGATACCAGTGTTCGCATCCTGAATCAACTCAAAGCCTTAGGGATCTCCATTGCGATCGATGACTTTGGCACTGGATTTTCCTCCCTGAGCTATTTGCAACGATTTCCCTTTGATATGCTCAAGATTGATCGCTGTTTCGTGGCGGCTATACACCGTCACCGCAAAAATGCCATCATTACCGAGGCGGTGATCGAGATGGCCCATAAAATTGGCTTGACGGCGATCGCCGAAGGCATCGAAACCCCCGAAGAGCGAGCCTGTTTACAGGAACTCAGCTGCGATCGTGGGCAGGGCTATTTCTTCCACCGTCCCCTGCCGGCGATCGAGTTAGGCGAACTGCTGCGATCGAGTTAGCACTCACCCGTGGACTCTTGAGCCGGCGGTCAGGTTAAGTATCTCGGATTTTCTCGACCATCCCGATTTTTGTAGTTCCCCATATCAACCCTCTATGGCAACAATTCTAGTTATCGAAGACGAGCAAGATATTTGTGAAATTATTTCCGAAATCCTCTCGGAAGCTGAGCACACCGTCTTCACCGCTCCCAATGGACGTATTGGCGTAGAACGCGCTCAGGAAACCGCCCCAGACCTGATTATTTGTGACATCATGATGCCGGAACTCGACGGCTATGGGGTGTTATCGTATCTACGAAGTCAGCCGCGTTTCCAAACCGTCCCCTTTATCTTTCTCACAGCGAAAGCCGAAAAGCAGCAAGTGCGGGAGGGGATGAATTTAGGGGCTGATGATTACCTCTCCAAACCCTTTACGATTACGGAGTTAATTGGGGCCGTTGAGGCGCGATTGGAAAAACAGCAGCTTTGGGAAGAGTCCTCCAATCAGCGTCTCGGGGAACTGCGGCAGAATTTAACCCGCTCCCTCCCCCATGAGTTATTGACCCCGCTCAACGGTATTCTCGGCTATGCGACCTTCCTCTGTGAAGAGCATGAGGAGATCGAGCCGCAAGACGTCTATGAGATGGGAATGGGGATTCGCGCCTCAGCCGAACGACTCTATCACTCGATTCAGAACTTTTTGCTGTACGCTCAATTGGAACTGCTTAAGGAGGATCTAGAACGCAGTCGGGAGTTGTTTACCGGGCAAATGGAGCAACCCACGGGAACGGTGTCGGCCCGGATTACGGCGATCGCACAGCGTCACCATCGCGCTCAGGATTTGGCGATTTCCCTGCAAGATAGCCCAGTGGCCATGCCGGAAACCTGGTTTATTAAAGTATTAGAGGAATTGGTCGATAATGCCTTCAAGTTTTCAGAGGCGGGAACCCCGGTACAGGTCGAGTTGACGGCCAGTGGGGAGCAGGTGCAGGTGACCGTGAGCGATCGCGGTCGTGGCTTACAACCGGCGCAGATTAAGCAGTTGGGAGCTTATGAACAGTTCGATCGCAAACTCTATGAACAACAAGGCTCTGGCTTAGGCTTGGAGATTGTCCAACGTATTATCAAATTGAATCAGGGAACTCTAACCATTGACAGTCAGCCGGGAGAACTCACCCAAGTGCGGCTAACCCTGCCCACTCAGCTCTCAGCGGCGGTGTAGTTGGGGCAAAATCCCCGGTAGAATACACGGGTTGACTCATGTAAAAGGACTCAAAACCGTGGCGCGTCTAGCACTACTGAGCGTATCCGATAAAACTGGACTTGTGGACCTGGGGCGATCGCTCGTCGAGGAATTTCAATTTGACATCATCAGTAGCGGTGGGACCGCCAAGGTCTTAAACGAGGCGGGAATCCCAGTCACCAAAGTCTCGGATTACACCGGCTTCCCGGAAATCCTCGGCGGACGAGTCAAAACCCTGCACCCTCGCGTTCATGGGGGCATTTTAGCCCGTCGCGACCTGCCCGAGCATCAACAGGACTTAGCGGCCAACGAGATTCGCCCCATCGACCTCGTGGTGGTGAATCTCTACCCCTTTGAGGCCACCATTGCCAAAGCCGATGTCACCCTGGCCGATGCGGTGGAAAACATCGACATTGGCGGTCCTGCCATGTTGCGGGCCTCAGCCAAGAACTTCCAACATCTAACGGTTCTCTGTAACCCGCAGCAGTATTCTGACTATTTAGAGCAACTGCGTCAGCATGGAGACCCCTCCTTTGAGTTTCGCCGGGATTGCGCCACAGCGGGATTCTGGCATACGTGTCAATACGATCGGGCGATCGCCACCTATCTCAACCAACAAGCCAACAGCGACAGCCTCCCCGAACAATTTGGCATCGCCGGCAGTCAAATCCAAGCCCTCCGCTACGGCGAGAACCCCCACCAAAAAGCCGCCTGGTATCAAGTGGGCCAGACCCCCAGCGGTTGGGGTGCAGCCGAGAAGTTACAGGGCAAAGAACTCAGCTACAACAACCTCGTCGACTTAGAAGCGGCACGACGCATCATCGCCGAATTTCTCGGAGAGGACCAACCCCCCGCCGCCGCCGTCTTGAAACATACCAATCCCTGCGGCGTAGCGTTAGGGGAGAGTCTGGTGCAGGCCTATGAACGAGCCTTTGCCGCTGATTCCGTGTCAGCCTTTGGGGGAATTGTCGCCCTCAACCGCTGTCTGGATGCGGAGACGGCCACCGCTATGACTAAAACCTTCCTCGAATGTGTGATTGTCCCCGACTGTGACGCAGCCGCGCGAGAGGTGTTAGCCAAAAAGTCCAAGTTACGGGTGTTAACCCTGGCTGATTTGAATGTCGGAACTGGGGAAACTCTTAAAGCCATTGCCGGCGGCTTCCTCGTCCAAACCGCCGATGATTTAGTCGAACAGACCCAAGATTGGCAAGTGGTGACGGAAAAGCAACCCACACCGCAGGAGTTAGAGGAGTTACTCTTTGCCTGGAAGGTCTGTAAACACGTCAAATCCAATGCCATTGTCGTCACCAAAGACCGCACCACCCTCGGGATTGGCGCGGGACAAATGAACCGTGTTGGTGCGGCTAAGATTGCCTTAGAACAGGCAGGAGAGGGCTGTCAGGGGGCGACCTTAGCCAGTGACGGTTTCTTCCCCTTTGACGACTCCGTGCGTTCAGCCGCCGCAGCCGGAATTACGGCCATTGTCCAACCGGGGGGCAGTATCCGGGATAAGGATTCCATCGCCGCAGCCAATGAGTTAGGGGTGGTGATGGTGTTCACGGGAGTACGCCACTTCCTGCATTAAGGGATTTGCTAGATTGAAGATAGCCCAGACCTCTGGCCTCAGGGGTCTGGACTCTCTGTGAACCGTCTCTAAATTCACTATGGAGGACTCCCCATGATTGCCCAACCGGATCTTCCTTCAGGCCTGACTCCCCAAGAGTATTTAGATTGGGAGGCCCAGCAGGACTATCGCTACGAGTACATCGATGGCGAAATTATAGC
>SIHH01000384.1 GCA_004299065.1 Phormidium sp. SL48-SHIP
CTATCGAAGGGCTTGCCGAGCCTGCTGAGGGGCTTGGCGAAGGGTGGGCTAACGGGATGAAAAATATAGGGCAAGCCTACTGTGATATTTGGCAAAATTCCCCCCAGTTTATCAAGGAGAATCCCGTAGGCGGCTTTCTTGAGGGCGCTATGGTCAATATGTGCAATAGTGGTGATGACCAGCCCGACCCGCCACCGATTGATTTGCCTGACGATGGGGGCGGTGATGACTTGACATTTACAGGCGGACAATGCGAGGGCGATAACTATATATTTCAGTACAGAGAAATCCATAAAAGCGGGAAAGGTGCTACGACTGGCCCCGATACTCGCTCTTTTGAAGGGGAGGGGCCAATAACTGGATTTCAAGTGGTGTTTATTGACAAAGATACATTTTGGGATGTTGTCGTCGAGGTAGCGTTTGCGGATGGTGTGCAAACTAGGCAAATCGTAGGAGATGACCCTAAACCAATCCTTTACCCAGATACGGTAGATATCCCAGAAATAGACGGGACTAGGACGGTTGGGGTAGAATTTCTAGGAGTAACTAATGAGGACAATCCAGATGATGATTGCGGCGACCCGCCACCGCCCCCAGATGCTCCCTATTGGCGCGACCCTGACCCCGAACCGCCACAGCCGCCACCGATTGAAGTGCCGCCGCCACCGGGCTATCGTGATGATTTTCCCAGTAAGGAGATTAACATCACTTTTAATTCTACTACCAAGAATTTTGAAGGGGATAAATTTACGATTTCGCTGCAGCCCCCAGATATCGTGTTTGAGTACGATTCTGACGACCCCCCCGATTTTATTGGTGATGATTCCCCCGACCCCTCCGATAGTGATTTGAAAATAGGGGAATCCCCGCCCTTGGCGCTGCCTGACTTGGAAATGCCACAATTCCCTGATATTAGCTTTCCAGAGGTGATTGGTGATGGGATTGAAAGGATAACGGACTATATACCGACTCCCCTTCCGGGGGTGACGGTTGGGGATATTTATGATGAGATACAAGACTGTTTGGGAGAAGAAGATTCCGAACCGCTGTTTACAATTAAAATCCCCTATTACGATTGCGAGGCTCAGGCGTTTGTAGATGCGACCTTGAAAGCGACAGAATCCAGTGTTAACAATTTCCCCTTGGATTCATTCAGCGAAAGTGCCGCCAACGCCTCGCTGTGGTGTGATGAGCCAGAGGTGCGGATTGGATACCCTGATTGGTGGGCGGTGCGAGTAGGCGCAAATAGACCGCAATTGGTGATTGTATTCCGAAAGGATGCTACAAGGAATTATTGCAGTTTGGTTATTCCTCATTACAGTGCAGAGCCAGCCCCAGAAACCTCTCCTTTGGGAGCCTATCAGGCGGGGAACACGATGGGGAGAGAAACGCTAACCGATAACAGCAAATTGACGGTGTATGCCTCAAATGCCAGCGAGGCAAATCGCGTACTGGATGAGATGGCATCGGTAGTTAAAAGCGAGATGCGCTATTCTCCGCCGCGACGCACGATTCAGGAGCGACAGGGGAATCCCGTTGAGGAAAGCGAGCGCATTCCCAGAGTTGTGGAAGTATGGCCGGAGGGTAGAGCCACTGGATCGGCACCGTCGAAAGCGTGGAAGCTACCGCCCTTGAATGAACCGACTCCCTAAGAATCAGATATAATAGAGGAGAAAACGAAAGAAAAGGATAATAACAATATGCCTCCAATTAGAGGGGATAGATTGAGAGTAGAAATCCCTGAAATTACCCGCGATTTTGATGGAAGCGACCTAAGCATTGTGGCTCTAATGAAACGCGGAATAATGGAGTGGTTTGGCTTAGAGCCTCTTAAATTGAATGCCCTGCGAGTGCGGGGACAGTTCCCTGACGATAATGCCGACGCGACAAACCAAGGGAAGTTCTATTACAGGCGTATTGGGGGTTTCAAGACTGGTTCATGGACATTGACCAAATTAGGAAAATTCAGCATCAACGAATACTTTTACGATGAGAACGGCGATTGGCAGTCTGAAGAAGGTGAGTTTAAGACGATTACTTTTGGGATGCCTAATGGGGTCACGATGCGCGAAATGGTAGAGTTTTTGCGCGTGCGAATACCCACAGAGGAGCAAGATAACATGCGCCGCATTGTAACCCCAGAGGGGGTAGGTTACAATCTCGATATTGATTGGGAGACCAGCGACCCTGATATCACTGACGGTGAGAGTTCGTCCTAAGCCGCGCTCTACCGTGGCTTTTCTTGCTTCTATCCCTGATTTCTTGCTATTGCGCTATCTCATTGATGAGATGGCGCATTTTTTGTGTAACGATTGTATTCCGTCTATCTCAGACCTATATCTGTCAGCCTCATACTCAGAATAGATACTCCTAATCGGTTGCCCCTTATGTTAAGGTTGAATTGTTGACTCGACCGTAAAAAGAGTATGGCATTTCTTGACGAAGAATTCACAGGTGACATTGACCAGTCGCTAGTCACCGATTGGGCATTAGATGAGGCTCGGAAATCCGATTTCGAGGATTACCTCATAGCCACTGAGGGCGTGACCAGAAGCCGGGCGCGGCAAATCTGGACTCAAGCGAGAGAATTTCACGTGGGGGACACGGACACCGTGACCTCCCGCCCCCAACGACAGCGAATCCAAGATTATTGGGGGGCGCGGCTTAATGATACTTATGGCTTCTTCCCTGTAGTCATTGGGGATAACAACGTCCA
>SIHH01000385.1 GCA_004299065.1 Phormidium sp. SL48-SHIP
ATTGCCTTAGCTTGTGGATACTTCATTCAGTATCGCCCTTTCTACGGAAAACGGAGTCACGGTTGTTGTTTATTTGGCCAGGTTAAGCTCACATCTGCCCCATTTGTGGTGATTAAACGGCCACCCATTAGTCGTCGGCAACTGCACCTGATGGTTCCGAAAAAGAAGGGGGTACGCCGCAAATATGGGGGCACAGTGACCCGCCACGGATTCCGAAAAGGGGATCTGGTGCGGGCTGAAATGGCCGGTCGTGTCTCAGTCGGCTATGTCAGTGGCGATACCGCTCGGCAAGTTTCGGTTTCTGGGTTGACCTGGAAGCGCATTGGCCAGTTTAGTGCTGCCAAAGTTCAGTTACTCTATCGCGCCACGGGCATTTTAGTTAGTTGCCCGCAGAGATGGTCCGTCAGTGGGGTATTGAACCCTGCTGGCTGACGCTTGTTTCCTCCCCCACCTGCGGTGCGAGGTGGGGGTTTCCACAAGGAGTTTTTGATGAAGCTACAGGACTTTCTCGGTACGGATCGCAAATACGATTATCAGGATATTGCCGCTGATGAGGAACTGACTCGTCAAATTCAGGTACGCCTGATTGATCTCGGATTACTGGAGCCTCCCGCAGATGGACTCTTTGGGCCATTGAGTACGGCTGCCTTTGACCGCTTTCAAGAGTTGATGGATGTAGACGAACTGGGCTATCTTGGGGCTGCAACAGCTCGGCTTATGATTCAAACCCGACGGGAGGATTTGCCTAAACCCCCCCCGGAGTTGAAAGTTCTCCAAAACACAGTCTTCAAATCTCGGCCCGTACAGTCGTCGGCCCTGGCTGATACTGAAAAGCGTTCAGTTCCGGCGGGGGAACAATTTCGCCTCGTCGACTATGAAGAGGTGCGCAATCATTTACGTGTTGCTTTACGGGATACGGCGTTCCCCAAGCGGGGGGATACGGGCAAGGTGGAAGACTCAAAAATCTGGTATGCCTTCCGAGAGCATGTGGAAATCTGGGAAGAAGAGGATCGTCAGGTTCCCCTACATAAACCGACGACCATCCGTCTCGATGTGCCTTACAAGTCCCAATTGGACAATTGGTATAATCCCATGGGGTCTTGTAATGTGACCTCTCTGGCCATGTGTTTAGATTTTTTGGGGGCTTCTCGCCGTAGTTCTGTGGGGCAGTTTGAGGATGAACTCTACGAATACATGATTAATCGTGGCTGGAGTCGTCATAGTCCCTACGATTTAGCGCGAGTGGTACGGGATTATGGCTGTCGTGATACCTTTCGCACCAATGCCACCATTGAGGAAGTCCAGGATTGGTTGGCAGGGGGGAATCCTGCGGTTATTCATGGCTATTTCACCTCGTTCGGTCACATTATTGTCCTTGTTGGCTATGATGATCGCGGTTTTATTGTCCATGATCCCTACGGAGAATGGTTTGAATGGGGCTATCGCCGGGATTTAAGCGGTGCGTTCCTCCATTATTCCTATAACTTGATTCGTCGTGTTTGTATTCCGGATGGCCAGTTCTGGGTGCATTTCATTTCCCGTTGACGACTCAATGTGCTGGTTTAACTCTTGATCCCTCAGGTTCTGTGATGTCCCCTGCAAAAGCTAGGGGACATTGAGTTTCATGCTGATATCGAGCCAGGGAGCGCGTGAGATGGGGGCGCTGGTGGAAATATAGTCCACTCCGGTTTCCGCGATGGCTCGCAGACGCTCTAGGGTGATGTTGCCTGAGGCTTCAATTTTGATGTTGCGGTTCTCTCGGCGAATCAGTTGCACGGCATTGTCTAGGTCGGGGAGGGACATGTTGTCCAACATGATGATGTCTACTCCAGCTTGGAGGGCCTCTTGGACTTGTTCTTGGGTTTCCGTCTCGACTTCAATGGTCAGGGGATAGGGAATCTGAGGACGAATCTGCGTCACGGCTGCGGTTAGGCTACCGGCGGCGGCAATGTGGTTGTCTTTGATCATGATGGCATCGTCAAGTCCTAGACGATGGTTCATGGCACCTCCGACGCAGGTGGCGTATTTTTCGAGTAGTCTCAGTCCGGGTGTGGTTTTACGAGTATCTGTGAGCTGTGTGGGGAGGTCGGCGATGGTGTCGACGTACTCACGGGTACTTGTGGCAATGCCACTGAGACGCATAACGAGGTTTAGGGCGACTCGTTCTCCCATGAGTAGGTTTTGGAGGTTTCCCTGGAAGCGGGCCACTACGGTCCCTGTTTCGCAGGCGGTTCCCTCTTTATATATAAGTTCGCTTTGGATTTGGCGATCGAGTTGCTCAAAGATACGTTGCGCTACGGGTAAACCGGCAATCACGCCGGGGGCTTTGAGCGTCCATTCTGCGGTTCCTTGTCGAGATTGACCGTTGAGTAAGGTCTGACTGGTGCGATCGCCCCGTCCGATATCTTCGGCCAGCCAACTTTGGATCAACGGATCTAAAACCACCCAAGGGGGTAAGACAGGAGATAGGGTCACAGGAGACGTCCCTCATTCTGAATACAGCATGTTCAACCATACCGTTCGGCGAGGAGGTTTCATTAGGGATTCTTTGGGGAGGCGATCTATCCCTAACCGATTCGTCAGTTCCCAGCTCCCCATCTCTCCCCTAGATCCGGTTGATCAGGGGTCAACGGGGAGAAATCAGGAAAAAATCAAAAAAAGTTTTCGGGCTGAAAG
>SIHH01000386.1 GCA_004299065.1 Phormidium sp. SL48-SHIP
GTTGATTTCGAGAGTTCTCTAACCATAATTGCCACGGCACTAGGGAACAGGTGTAATCGTCTTCTCGCACAGTTTTTGTTTGTTCAATTATAGCTTAGAAATCCTTGAGGATGTCAGTTTTTTATAAAACGTTAATAAAATGAAAAGCAACACCATGAACAAGATAAGATTCCGCAGATTTAACATCACGACAGATGGCGGATACATCAAGCGAAGTTGTCGGGTAATAAAGCTAACGGTTGTTGTTAGGGCAAAACTGACGCTGACTAGGGCAACTGTTGGCGATCGCAGCAGCGGCACAAAGGGCAATAACCAAATAAGATATTGCGGTGAAAACACTTTATTGGCGAGAATAAACCCGAGTAAAGTAGCGAGAGAAAATACCACCAAGGTCTGCGGTTTGATATGATGATTTTGGCGAAACTCTTGCCAAAACACAAAACCGCCTAAGCCATAAATGACCCCCATAAGTCCTAAAAACAAAAAGGGTTGTAGAGTCAGCAATGGATCGGCGAGGGGGGAAATAATATGTTGAGCGCCATAACTCATCTCTGAACTGGCTTCAGTCAGTCCCAAAACATGACCTAAACTAATGAGTCCCGCCCAAGTACTTTCAATTTGTAACCCTCGGTCTTTATGATAGGTTAAAAATGAGGTGAAACTGTCTCCAGCGAGATACCAAAACGGGGCAAAACTGGCGATGGTGGTGGCGATCGCACCGACGGCGAGTTTCACCACCCCACCCCAGTCACGAGAGGCGGCAAAATACAACAACCAAAGGGGGAGCAACACCACCGGATAGAGCTTCGTAGCGATGCCTAGACCGAGCGCTATGCCAGCCAAAAGCGGAAAATTGAAAATTATCCCCAAAAGCCCCCCTAACGTCAGTAAAGAGGGAAATAGGTCATATCGCCAGGGAAGCAGAGGCGCCAAGAGAACTGTTAAAACGAGATAGCCAATCAGGGTTTGCTGGCGGCGGGGATGAGGAATCAGGGCCAGGCCAACTCCCAGGAGACTGGTGACGATGAGATTCTCCATCATAAAGCCGATGGCGTAATCCACGCGATCGAGGGGAACCTGAGGCGAGAATAGCTGCGGAATTAGGATGGGAATTAGGGCCAGCGGGGGGTACTCTAGTAGAAAATCCCGGTAGGGAACCTGTCCGGCTTGCAAATATAGGGAGATACGGTGGTAATGTTGTAGGTCAAAGCCATGCCAGCTTTGATATTGGGGGACTATCCAGAGGCTAATCAGCGTCAGGAGAACAAATTGTAGAATCAGTAAACCGGGACTCCCCAGGAAACGATGTTTAATCATGAGATAAATTTGGGCAATGTTGATGGTGGG
Organism: Phormidium sp. SL48-SHIP; assembly: GCA_004299065.1. Classification (GTDB taxonomy): domain Bacteria; phylum Cyanobacteriota; class Cyanobacteriia; order Cyanobacteriales; family Geitlerinemataceae; genus Sodalinema. Next base: position 1,348 of record SIHH01000386.1, read on the forward strand.
GTCAACCCCATTAACGTCTCGACGTTTAGACCATACTTTAAAACAAATCTGGAAACGAACCTGTTAATTTAAGGATTTTTTGAGGGATGCAATTATGAATTCGAGGACGGAACTCGAACAGCGTACATCAACAGCCAATCTGATTGATGTGTCCTTTGTTCTGCCTTGCTTAAACGAAGCCTTGACCCTGGAAACTTGTATAAAAAAAGCAAAAACAGCCATTTCTAATCTCGGCTTGCGCGGAGAGATTGTGGTTGCCGATAATGGGTCAAACGATGGGTCGCAAGCCTTAGCAGAATCCCTCGGGGCAAGAGTTGTGGATGTCCCGATTCGCGGCTATGGTGCGGCGTTGATTTGGGGAATTAACGCCGCTTTGGGAACCTATGTGGTCATGGGAGATGCCGATGACTCCTATGATTTTCGCGAAGCTGTTGCCATGGTCAAACAGCTTGAGGCAGGCTATGATTTAGTGGTAGGAACTCGCCTAAACGGGACGATTTTACCGGGGGCGATGCCTTGGAAAAATCGCTATTTGGGAACTCCGGTGTTAACGGCGGTGGTGAATCGCCTCTATCAGTCGAAGTTTTCCGATGTCAACTGTGGAATGCGGGCCTTTTCCAAACGGGCGTTTCAGCGGTTACAAATGGAATCGCCGGGGATGGAGTTTGCCTCAGAAATGTTGGTCAAAGCTGCGATGTTGGGGTTGAAGATTACGGAGGTTCCCATTACCTTACACCCCGATGGACGCGATCGCCCACCCCATTTGCGGCCCTGGTCCGACGGCTGGCGACATCTTAAATATATTCTCCTGTTTGCCCCCAAAGTCATTTACTGGGTTCCCGGAAGCTTCCTACTCAGCTTTGGCTTAATTTTGGCGGTGATGCTAAACCTCTCTCCCGGCGGAGAAGCCGTCTATGTGGGAACATTCCGTTTTAACGACCATTGGATTGTCGTTTCAGCGTTATCCTGTTTGCTGGGGTACGAATTGCTACTGACGGGACTCCTCGCCCATTTATATACCTTAACCCATCGCATTCAGCGGCGATCGCCCCGGATGGATTGGCTCGTCAACGTCGTCAGCATCGAGAAAATCCTGCTATTCTCCCTAGTGATGGTGGGAATCGGCATCGGCATCGAACTCTCAGTATTACGCAGTTGGTTTGCCGCCGAATTTGGTCCCCTGTACGCCATCCGTCCCGCCATCACCGGGATGGTCTTGATTCTCATGGGCGCACAAACCCTCTTTAGTGGTCTATTCTACGCGGTACTGTGCGATCGCTACCGCTTCACCAAACACTAACCCCAACCCCAGAAACCGAGTGTCTCCAA
>SIHH01000387.1 GCA_004299065.1 Phormidium sp. SL48-SHIP
TGGCACCCGTTGAAGCAGGAAATCTTTGGGGCGACCCAGGGAATCTCCACGCATAATCTTTGATTGGCGTGGAGAGGATGTCAAATCACCCGATAGGGCAACTCATCCAAAGACCAAGCCTCAGGACGATTATATTGCGGCAAATCCCGAACACATTGGTGAGACAGACGAATCAGCAATAACTCATCCTCCGTCGTCAAAATCGACTCCAGTTGCCATCGCAGTTTCTCCCGCTCCCGTGGATTGAGCCAACAGCGAAACATCGAATACTGCAAACGACTCCCATATCCCTGAAGCAGCTTATAGGCTTTCCGCCAACGCTTGGGAGAGCGAATGTCATAGGCGACAATGTACCAGTGATGCAATTCAGCCATCTTTTCTGACCTCCCTAACGAACCACAGAACGAGCAAACACATTCGCTTCCCCAGACCACTCTTTTTCCAACAGCCGCACCTCCAACTCCAACAAACGACGGTAGGTGAGGGAGTATTTGAGAACTGGGTGTTTCCAACTCTCCCCCTTGCGCCGCTCATAAATCTCGATGAACCGGCGACGGCCCGCCTCACTCAGCCAAACCCGATCGCCGCGAATGTCAAAATCCCCCTCAATATCCCACTGACCGCGATTCACCGATGCCAAAATGGGCATATCCACCAGAGGAACCCGGAAAATTTCCATCAAATCCAATCCCAGGGGAGGAGCCTGAGAGCGCAACTGGTGATAAAACCCCAACCCAGGCTCCAATCCCACAGTCAAAATGGCATTGATGACGTCCTTGAGTAACAAACTGTAGCCAAATCCCAAGAGCGCATTAAAGCGATCCTTGGGGGGACGGCGGTTGCGTCCGTTGAATTGCAAGGTTGCAGACACTTTAGGGGACACCAGTTGCCCCAAACCGGAAAAATAGAGCGCCGCTAAATTGCCCTCCAACCCCAACAGTTGCTCCAGAGACTCGGCCCGCTCAATCGGTTTTAACAGCCGCTTCATGGCGGTCACCACCGACTGCACGGCTTCCGTCGAACCGTTAAGGTTACGTTTACCACGCATGAGAAACTGACGTTGGCCCTTGGCGCGACAGGCCACCAAACGCCGCGCTAAATCCAGACAAACCTCAGGCTGGGTGAGGGCGCGATATTGCCCACAGCGCCGTTGTAGACTACCTTGTCGCCAATCTAAACTCCCCACATAGCGTCCCCCACCGGAAATCCAATGCACGCCAATGTCGTGATAGGTGCATAGATGCAGGGCCTGGGTGGAAATTTGCGAAAAACTGTGCAGCACCACCTGTTGCACTTGACGCACTGAGAGGGTTTCGACGGGAGCATTGCGACGGCTAATCTTCAACTGCTCCCCGGTACGTCCCACACGAGTTCCTGGTTCTAGGATATGGACAATCTGACGGTCATCATCTTTGGGAAACAGCCGTGGGGGCTGGTGGCTCTCATCTTGGGCAAACCGAGTTTCTTCTGGGAGACAGACGGGCGCTAAGGAACAGGCCCCACAGAGTCGTTCGTTGTCCGTCACTGGGGGACGTTCCCGAGACTGACGCAAACTCTGGGCTTGCTCAATGGCAGTTTTGACATCGGCACGACCCTGTTCATCAAAGGGAATTTTCACCAAGGTGTTATCCCCGTGATAGCGGATGCGACCTTCTTGAATGGGATGTTGGGCAAGGGTTTCGAGGAGACAGCAATAGGCGAGGATTTGTAGGCGATCGCTCTCCCAAGCCTGAGCCTGTTTATCAGCATCACGATAGCATCGTCCCTTCTTATGTTCATAGGGAATCAACTGGCCATCCCGAGTCCGTAGAGCATCCACTCGACCCCGCAATCCCAGATGTTCATCGGTGATAAAGAAATCCTCCCAATCTCCCTCCTCCTGCCGTTCTAGCTCAGCGTGTAGCCGACGACCTTCAAACACCGCTTGATTTTGGCTATAGAGTTCCTCGACTTCTTCGAGATAGAACAGTCGCGGACAATAGGCAAAGGCGTGTAAGGCGCAGACTCGTAAGGTTGACGTAATAGCCGTGCTAGTTTTCGTCATGGTTGACGCTCCTGAATTCACTTCAGGTTTAGTTTAAAAAAGGGAGTCGGCAGTCATACTTCCGGCTCCCAAAAAATTGGCATAAATGATGATATTGCTTAAAAAATGTCCCCGGTGAGCAGTGAAAGTTCCGGGAATAGCGAATCCTCAATCGACTCCGGTTGTCGATAAATTCGCGGCATCTGATTGGGGGCAAAGACGGTGAGACTCTGATGCTGGGAATCGACCACCCAAACTCGTAACACTCCCGCTAATAGATAGGCGCTGGCTTTCTCGGCGATCGCCCCAAAAGATGGACCCGGCGAGACAATTTCTATGACTAATTCCGGCGCAATGGGACAAGGCGCATCCTCATCCCAATCGGGGGAAAGCCGTTCAAAGGAGATATAGAGTAAATCCGGGACAGGAACCCAATCATTGCCATTGCGTTGCAGTCGAACGGCCCATTCGGGTTGAACAAAGCCTTTGTCTGTCGCCCAAGCTTCGAGTAAAAAGAGGAGTTTCTTTTGGCTACGAGAATGACGAAATTTGGGCGACATTTTGGGGATTGCTTGTCCATCGAGGAGTTCATAGGTGACATCACTCTCAGGTAAGGCTAGGAAGTCATCGAGGGTGAGGGGAGAGGTGGTAAT
>SIHH01000388.1 GCA_004299065.1 Phormidium sp. SL48-SHIP
CAAACCTTTAACAGAGGCTAAACATCATGTTTCCCCATCAATGGATAGTTAGACAAATCCCCACACTCGCCTTGCCAATCCTGATGATAACGCTCCAGGACAGCCCAACCTACGCCCAAATTGTCCCAGACCAAACCTTAACCAACCCATCACAACTCTCCAACCAAGACAACCGGATTCAAATTGATGGCGGAACCGAAACAGGAGGGAATCTCTTTCACAGTTTTCAAGACTTTTCCATTCCCCAAAATATTCAAGTTCACTTTAACAACCCCGAGACCATTCAACGGATTATTACCCGCGTCACTGGGGCGAATCTTTCCCGCATTGATGGCGAACTCAGCGCTAATGGAAACGCCGATTTTATCCTCCTCAATCCCCAGGGTATCGAATTTGGGGAAAACGCCCGACTTTCCCTCGGTGGTGGGTTTCTGGCCACCACCGCTGAACAGATCCAATTTGCTGACGGGACGGTTTGGGGTTCTTCTCCCTCGGAGAATCCGGCGTTGTTGAGCGTCTCCGCCCCGGTGGGGGTACAGTTTGGTGAGACGCCTGGGGCGATTGTCAATCGCTCAGTCGCCGTTGATGAGGGGGGAACACTTGGGGGATTAGGGGGAGGATTGGAGGCGTTGCGACTCTCTTTTCTCGGGGGAGAGGTGCGCTTTGAGGGCGGCCAGGCGCGATCGCCCCTCTCGGTAGAATTAGCCAGTTTCGCCCCAGGGAGTTTTGCTCATCTCGATAGCCAGGGGCGCTTGAATGGCGAGACTCTGGGGGGATTTGGACCCATTGAACTGACGCAACAGGCGGGACTTGGCGGTGGGGCCATCCGGCTGCTGGGCGATCGCCTGCGGATGCGTGACGGGGCGCAACTTCTCTCAACGGATACCCCAATCGGTGCCGGTGCGATCGCCATCGAGATGCAAGACAGCGTCCATCTCCAAGGGGGGGCGCAAATTCTCACTCAAAATCGTCCCAATATCGAGATTCAAACAGGACACTTTCGCCTGGAGGATACCTCCCGCATCCTGGTTAATCAGGTCAGCGAAGGCGGCCAGGGAGGCGATATTCGTATCCAGGCCCGAGAGGCGATCGCCCTCAGTGGAGTCGGCTTTGAGCCATTTAACCTCTTCCTAGCTGCGATCGCCACCGGCCGCTTAGAAGCCGACGGAGACACCATTGGCGGCATCTTCTCCGTCACGAACGCTGGCCAGAGCGGCGATGTGGCCGTAACCACCCCCGGAGACTTCAGGGCTGAAAATGGCAGCATCGTCTTTATGCCCGTCTTGGGAACCGCTCAGGGGGGACAACTCAGCTTTGACATCGGCGGTTCCCTAGAGGTGACTGAATCAGCGTTAATCAATGCAACGACCCTCAATAGTCAAAGTCTTGGCGGCGATATCAACCTCTCCGCCCAATCCTTGCGCTTAGCCAATGGTTCCAACCTGTCCAATTTAACCCTAGGAGATGGCCCAGCCGGGGATATTACGATTCAAACCCGAGAACGAGTGGAAGTGGTCGAGTCGCGGCCCGATGCCTTTGTTCCTACGGGGATTTTCAATAACTCCCTCTTTGGAACCGGGCCGGCTGGAGATATCACCATTACCACCCGCCATCTCATCAATCGTCGTGGCGGCTTGATTACCTCCAACACCGGCGGAACCCTCGGCAGTGAATTGGTCACTCAAGGAGGGCCTGGGGGCAATATCACCATCACCGCCACGGACTTAGTTGAGATTAGCGGGGTCTCGTCTGATGGCCGACTCACCAGTGGCCCCGGAACAACCACCTTTGGCGACTTTCCCTCGGGAAATTTAACTCTGAATACCCGCCGGTTAGAGATGGGTGATGGGGCCATTGTCTCGACAGCTACAGTGGGGGCGGGAGATGCGGGAACGCTGACCGTCAATGCTAATGAAATCGAGGTGTTTGGCCGATCGCCCATCACAGGATTACCGACGATTTTAGTCTCGTCCTCGGGACGGGAAGATTTACCGTTAACCGCCCGGGGCCAGGGTGGGGATTTACGCATCAGCAGCGATCGCCTCGTGGTGCGAGATGGGGCAGTTTTGGATGTTCGCAGTTTTGGCGAAGGTCGTGCCGGCCTATTACAGATTACGGCTGATGCCATTCTCCTTGATGGAGGCGGTAGCTTGAATGCTGCCACTGTGACGGGACTTGGCGGTAATATTGAGTTGCGATCGCAGACCCTGCAACTTCGCAATGGCAGTAGTATCAGCACCAACGCCGGTAGCAGTGATGGGGGCAATATCCGCCTTGATACTGCTACCCTGGTGGCCTTGGAAAACAGTGATATCACCGCCAACGCTTTAGAAGGACGGGGAGGCCGCGTCAGCATCACCGCTGAGGGGATTTTCGGCACTGAGTTTCGCCAGATGCAAACCGCTGAGAGTGATATTACGGCCACGTCGGCGTTGGGGGCGGAGTTTAGTGGCGTGGTGGAAATTAACACCCCCGATGTCGATAGTGCGGGGGGCCTGGTTGAACTGGAGACGGACACCACCGACCCCAGTGAGCAAATTGTCCGCGATTGTGCTGGCCAGGATAATCGTTTTAGTCTCACGGGACGGGGTGGACTTCCTGAAGACCCTCACCGGGGTCTGGGGACTCGCCTCGGTTGGTTTGATGACCGGGATTGGCGATCGCT
>SIHH01000389.1 GCA_004299065.1 Phormidium sp. SL48-SHIP
TAAGAATTAAGACCAGCGCAACCACTCCTGTTAACCCCCGGTATGATTGAAGTCCCCCATGGTCAGACTTGACGAGAAATCCCTAACCCTCGAAGAATTCCTACAATACCCAGAAACTCAACCCGCCAGCGAATATAAGCAAGGGCGAGTCACCCAAAAACCGATGCCTCAAGGACAACACAGCACCTTGCAGGTGGATTTAACCGAAACCATTAATGCCGCCACCAAACGGCAAAAGATTGCCCGGGCCTACACTGAAATACGCTGTATCGTTGGCGATCGCGTCATTGTCCCCGATATCGGTATTTTCACCTGGGACCGCATTCCAACCGATGAGCAAGGCAATGTGGCCAATCAATTTAACCTCGCTCCCAATTGGCTCATCGAAATCCTCTCTCCGAATCAAGCCACAATTCCTGTCACTGATAAAATCCTGCATAGTCTCAACTATGGAACTGAGATGGGTTGGCTCATCGATCCGAGCAGTCAAACCATTTTGGTCTATCCCGCTGGGCAACAGCCACAAGTCTTCCAGAATAGCGAGGCCAGTCTACCGATTCCAGACCCCATCCCTCCCCTCAATTTAAGTGCCGCTGAAATCTTTTCCTGGCTCAAACATCCCTAACTGTGAATAAGGTTAACTTTCAAAATTCTCCTTGCAGAGAGACAACGGGATCTATTGTCCCTAACATCTGCCTGAGATAGTCTCGGGCGATCGCATCCTCAAGCACCCAGGCCCGCAAAAACACCCCACTCCAACGAGCGAGGGTATCGAGGGCAATCTCTTGAGGTAAATCTGGTAAACGAGGATCTAACGGGGCCTGAGGGGGATTATTGACATTGGTAATTCCGTAATGGTTGGCCCCTTCTAGCTCTAAATAGAGTTTAGGCGGCGTAGCCAGCCTTGTATAGGTTCCCCGGACCTCGGCGGCCGGCATAAGACTATCACGACTCCCCGCCATGAGGGCCAGAGGCAATCCTTGGCTATTGAGGGGGCGATCGCCGTCGCCTTCTAGATCCAACTCAACATCCAACAAACTCCCATAAAACGCCGCTGCCTTCAATTGAGGCGGTAAACTATAATCCCCCGAAGCAAAGGAGACGGCTGACGCATTCACCACCGCATCGAGTCCCACAATCCCTCCCTGAGAATGACCTAACAGAGCCACATTCTCGGGATTAACCCGTTCAAAGAGGGGCGACTGGGGATTTTGGGTTTCCCGTCGTAGGGTCGCCTGTACGTCCGCAACTAGCCCTGTGGCCGCAAACAACTCCTCCCGTCGAGGTAAACGAGTTTCGGGGTCGGGTAAGGCCACCACAAAGCCATACTGTGCCAAACGTTGGGCATAGTAGGAATAATGGCTCGGGGCGACGTTTAATCCTTTCAGGAACACCGCCAAGGCTAAAGGCTGATCGCTGGCGGCGGGGTAATGAAACGTTACCGCCATTCCGCCAACGCTCTGACTGTTCAAGGGCGACATGAGGTTAGAAGAGATTTAGGAGACCGCCTCAACTTCGTCGGGACGAAAATGGGCGCGTAATTTCTTCTTACCCACCAAAAACAGCACTTGAACCGGAAGATTGGCACTAATCGGCTTTCCGTCCAACTCTTCAATCACGTTCAGGACTTCTCCCTCGCTCCCTTTCATGTCAAACGGTTGGTTGCGATGTTCGGGGTGATGGTAGACAATGACAGATTCTTTGACGCGGACGCGACTGCCGACTTCAATCGTTGACATGTGTTTGCTCTATAGTTCCCAACAAAAACGACGGACGATTTTATCATAGGACTTACCGACCGTACGTTATGTATCTTGCCACAGAAGCTGTACCGGACAAAGTCGCGGTTAACGAATGCCTATCTCAACAATTATTGCCAAGATATTTTTATAGTTGTGGATAGTTATGGCATTAAAACGTCATGGCTGAGAATCCAATGGTCCCGAGTCCGTTGCATCAGTCCTTCCTCCTCAAGTTGGCCGAGAGTCCGAGTCACGGTGACACGGGAGGTTCCCAGGATTTCGGCGATCGCCCGATGGGAGAGTTTTAACTCAATCACGCGACCGTTAGCACTCTCACGACCGAATTTGTAAGAGAGCCATTGCAAAAAGGCTAAGATGCGATCGCGGATGCGTTCTTGACGCAAAATAGCAAGAAGCTGTTGCGATTCTTGAGCATGATCAATTAACTGGTCTGTAATTGACCGCCAATGCGATCGCGGAATCGCCTGAACTTGCACATCCGTCAGACATTCGAGTTCATAGGGGGTCACCCGAGACAAAGCCACCCCAACGACATCTCCGACAGTCCACAACCCCAAACTAATTGGCGTTCCCGCATCAGTCCAGGTGAGGCTACGCACAACACCAGCCGTAATTTTCCAGAGACTATCAGCTTGGGACGGGATCAAACTCCGCTGACGGAACGGACGCAGTTGAACAGCAGGAGAAGCAATCCGAGGCTCTTGAGTAGCAAACACGGCAATTTTCCAAACGGAGAACAAAAACGGAACGAAAGAATAGAAAATAGGGACAGAGACGGACCTCCATCCCCGATTCATGACATAAGAGGTGTGAGGTTTCCCGAAGCCAGGCTAGACAGGAACCCAAGACGGGTCGGTTTCACCCCACCCCGACTCTTGGAGTCAC
>SIHH01000390.1 GCA_004299065.1 Phormidium sp. SL48-SHIP
CGATTATCGTGAGAACGACGGGGTGGAGTTTGCGATCGCCCCCACTCGCCCCTAACTCGCACCTCATCTATCCTGGCCATGACTCCCCTAGTCACCGTCTCCGATTCGTTGCAGGCTTTAATTGAACAGGCCCTAGAGGTGGGACTGTTGGAGTCGCCACCGCAAAACTGGACGGAACTGCTGCAACAACTCCCCCACACCACCCTCGTCAACGCCTGTCAGGAGAGTGACGTCGGTAAAACCCTCCCCAGTGCCTTCTATGTCCATCGCAGTGCCGTCGCTGCCCTGCCGCTGCCCCTACGTCTCTATGAAGGTTACGCCGCCAGTGGGGTTGAGAACCTAGACAACGCCACTCTCGTCAAGTTCTCCCTCAGCCAGCCTCAACTCTCCTATTTATCCTATCCTGACTTCGATGCGGACCCCCATCCCGCCCTCGTGCAAAGTATTCTCGTCAACTTGCGACAGGGAACCGTCAGTTGTCGCAATTACCAAGACTCCAAAAATCCGCCTATTTTGCATCGTAAGGAAACCTTTGTTGAACCGAGTTATCCCGGTTACGAGCAATTCCGAACTCTGACGCAACAGGAAGAAGCCCTCGGACTCCTCGATAATACCCGTCACATCGGCACTCGCAACAATTGGCAACGCTATTTACGGGATGTGGGGGTGGAGATTCAGGGCCATCAGGTGCAGCGGCGTCAGGTGGAGAATCCTCTTAAAGCCCGAATTGAACGCCATCGGGCGGCCATGATGCGTCATGATTTTTCTCGTCCCCTGAAGTTAGCCCTAGAAGCGGGCTTGTTAACTCCTGAAATGACCTGTTTTGACTATGGTTGCGGCTATGGGGGAGATGTGAAACGGCTGCAACAGCGGGGACTCACAGTCCAAGGTTGGGACCCTTATTATGCCCCAGAGACGGCGTTGGAGAAGGCGCAATTTGTCAATTTGGGCTATGTGATTAACGTGATTGAAGATCCTCAGGAACGCCGGGAAGCGTTGCAGAAGGCTTGGGCGTTGACGGAGGGGGTGTTACTGGTGGCGGCCCAGGTGTTGGTGCGCGATCGCGATGAGGAAGATGTTGTCTATGGGGATGGGGTGGTCACGCAGCGGGGAACCTTTCAGAAATATTATGAACAGGAGGAGTTAAAAGCCTATATTGATGGCGTGTTGGGGGTGGATGCGCTGCCTGTGGGGTTGGGGGTGTATGGGGTGTTTCGCGATCGCGAACAGCAGGAGCAATTTCGCGCCTCTCGTTTCCGTTCTCGCAGCCAAACCCCCCGTGTGCGCGTCTCAGTTCAGCGGTTTGAGGAATGTCGAGATACCTTAGAACCCCTGATGCAGTTTTTCAGCGATCGCGGCCGCCTTCCGAAACCCACAGAGTTAATTGAAGAAGCGGATATTATTGATTTATTTGGCAGTTTGCGTCGCGCCTTTCGCCTGGTGTTGCAAGCGACGGATGAGGCGGACTGGGATGCGATCGCCGAACGTCGCCGCCAAGAACTCCTGATTTATTTAGCCTTAACCGCCCTGGGCGATCGCCCCCGCTTTAGTGAATTAACCCCAGCCATTCGCTATGATATCCGCGCCTTTTTTGGTAACTATAAACAAGCCCTCATGGCGGCGGACTTAATGTTATATGGTTTGGGCAGTTTAGAGCGGTTAGGGAAGTTGTGCGATCGCAGTAACATTGGCCAGCGTTCTCCCAGGGGCTTAACCGTACATATCAGCGCCTTCAACCACCTCGACCCCATTTTACGGCTCTACGAAGGTTGCGCCAGCCACACCATCGGCAGAATGGACAATACGACCCTCATTCAATTCCACACCCAACGCCCGAAAATCTCCTATTTTCACTGTCCAGACTTCGACACCAACCCCCATCCTCTGATTAAAACCATTATGCAAATCGACCTACAAGATTTGCGCGTTCACCGCTACACCTACGAACTCTTTGAAAACCCCTTTGTTCTGCACAAAAAAGAAGAATTTGTCACCCCAGACTATCCCCACTATGACCGTTTTGCCCGACTCAGCCGACAAGAGCAAAAATGGGGACTCCTCGACGACCCCGAAGCCATCAGACGATATCGACAATGGTTAAAATGCCTCAAAGCCAATGGTGCAGAGGTTCGGGGTCATCGCGTCTATTGGCGCAAAGATGTTGACCCCTATCAGAAACGAGTCATCGAAGCTCGCAAAAACCGTTCTAAGTCCTAAGTGGACGATGATTCGCCATGATATCCAGACATCCCTCTTGAAAACTAGATTTCTTTTTTACACCATATACGTATATGACGAACAGGAGCTGTTTTCTCCCAGTCCGGCCACCGCCGCTGAGGGAGCAGCCTTCCGCGTCAACGTAGCAAGCTCAAGAGTTCTATATGCAATTTGGACCTCTATTCGACCAACAGTGGTACATTTACAACGATGGTCAAGAGGGTCGCACCCCCAGGGTTGACCTGAATTTAATTGACCCAGATCCCAATACCTCGAATGTTTGGGATGACTACAGGGGTGAGGGAGTCAGCATTGGCGTTGTTGATACAGGAGTACAAGCCACCCACGAGAATCTTATCGGAAATTACGACTTCGACCCAGAGGGGTTAACCCCCCCCTACGACCCCAG
>SIHH01000391.1 GCA_004299065.1 Phormidium sp. SL48-SHIP
AATCAGCCTTGTCCCCCAATTAAACCAGCGTTTTTGCCTCGGAGTTTCCAACCAATCTGGTTGTATGTCCTCAATCAAGAACTCCGTCTGTCCTTGACGGCGGAGAATTTGAGCCAACTGTTGTAGATAGCGGCGACTGTCTTCCTCGGAATAGCCCAGATTGTCTTCCTGGGCCAGTTGTCGATGACTATAATCTTCAAACAGCTGATGACGACAAGCCGCTTCCCCCGCTGAACTAGGACAATCTGGAACCCGTGGGGCGGGATAAGCCTGGGGCATTAAATCCAATAATAAGGGGGTTTTTGCTAACTTGAGCCATCCCTTCGGACTCGCTTTTAAGACGGGCCAAAGATGACTTGCTTGGCGGTGATGTAAATAGTTTTTAATAGCTTTATTGTCGAGGGGTTTTAGCTCAACGGCTGTTCTCAGACTCAGGTTTTCTGGACAATCTTCATACTCCCGAGCGCGAGAACAGATGACTAAGCCAAAATGTTGCTCTTTTTTATCCTCCTGCATGGCATTAATTGCCAAAATAGCTTCCTCCATGAAGTTTTGGAGTTCATCCAACCCATCCAAGAGCGGTAAGATGCGATTCCGATGAAGCCAATCTTGGCTAACTTGAGGGTCTAAGCCATATTTAAGTTGCAACTGCTCGACCATCCAACGATTCAGAGTTCCCGCTTCAAGGGCTTTTCGAGAGGGTCGCCAGTCAGACCATTCAAAGATAATGGGAATCGGCGCTTGAGGGTTGTGCTGTGCCTGTTCACAAAGGGTTTTCGCCAAACCCAGCAGTTCTGTGGTTTTCCCACTTCCCGGTTCTCCCAAAATCAAAAGTTTTTCTCTGACATCCTCTTGAAAAAAGAGAGTAGAAATCGAAACATCGAGCAGTCGAGTATGGTCTTCAACCAGCACTTGAATCGGGCGAAACACCCCAGAGGAGGCGGAGGAATGTTTAATGCCAGAAAGAGGAATATGATAAAGTTGGTCTAAGGCATCTTGGCGGCGGTCTTCGACCTCCTTACGAATCCGCTCTAGTAGCTGCTGACGCAATTGTGACTCCGCCTCTCGTTCTCGGGATTGTCCATAAAGCCAAAGCAAGTAGGCCAACGCTGGCAGAGCAAAGCCTGTACTTAAGCCCAAACTGGCATAGACTGAATTAGGCTGTGGCTCAACTTGACTCATCTCGACAGCATTGAGCCAAGCTCCCAGGATACCCGCAAGCACTCCAATGGCAATAGCGGTCGGTTTTTGCCCTCGGTGGCTGGGCCGTTCACCGTAAGCATTGATGGACAAGCCAGCAACAACTGTTAAAATCCCGATGAGAATCCACTTGAGCAGGTTAAAGAGTTCTGGTGTCATGGGGACTGGGGTTAGACAGGGGATATCATTCCATTGTTGCTGATTTTGAGGACGATTGCAGCCAACGGGAGCGCAGCCAAGGTTCGGGGACAGACTCATGAGTCTTCAGAGGCGACGCTGTGGGGTGTCTTGCTCGTCTGGTATAACTGAGGTATAACGAAAGAGCAAATACTACCAATCAAGTGGCGATGAAAACGGCAATTTCTATTCCGGATTCAGTGTTTGAACAAGCAGAAGCCCTGGCTCAACAGTTAGGACTATCGCGCAGTGAGCTTTATCAAAAAGCCTTAGAGGACTATTTTAAGAAATATAAGAATGAGCAAATTTTACTCAAGTTAAATGAGGTTTACTCCCGAGAGTCTTCTGAGGTTGACCCAGTGATGGCCAAGATGCAGTTTTTGTCATTTCCTCGTGAGGAGATAAGCCGTTATCCACAGTAATTTTTGGAGTGCTCATGATATACGCTATGATTTGTTGCATGGGATACCAAATTGTAGGGGCGAAAAATTTTTCGCCCCTACCGCAACGGATGGAATCTGCTATAAATTATCCTTATTACCCTAAACCCAGAAGACAGTAATTTTTGTGACCAAAATACTTAATAAAAATGACTGATTACTTAGAAGTTATTGAGACAGCGGCTTTATCGTTACGAGAAGGAGGTGTTAAGCGACCCCCCTCGGAAGCCTTGCGGGATGCTCTGTTAACTGCGGAAAAACAGACCAAAAAACAGGCACAAAAAAACGCCCCTGCACCGGACTTTGAGGCGTTGATGGGGGACTGGCAATTGGGTTGGATTACGGGAACCCAACGCTCTCGTAAAAAGGCGGGGGGCCTGCTGGGGGCGGGTCGCTATCTGCCGCGATTTCTGGGAATCCGCATTCGGTATCAACCTCGGGATGAGGAGATGCCGACTCCGCCTCATTCTGGGGAGGGGGGACGAGTGGAGAATCGGGTGCAGGTTTTAGGGTTAACCTTGACGGTAACCGGCCCAGTCGCTTGGCAAAAGGGGGGGAGTACCCCAGGGGCAAAACGGGCAAACCGCCTTCTAGCGTTCGATTTTACCCGCCTGCACGCGCAAATCTATGGAATTAGCCTTTTTGATGGGTTCGTGCGCGGAGGGGCGCAACGAGAGGCGGTATTTGATGAGACGGCGATCGCCCGACAGGCCTTTTTTAACTACTTTTATATTAGTCCGACGGCGATCGCAGCCCGAGGACGAGGCGGTGGACTGGCCCTCTGGTATCGAGTGGATGGGAATTAACG
>SIHH01000392.1 GCA_004299065.1 Phormidium sp. SL48-SHIP
AAGGCAAGAGGCAAGAGGCAATGGGGACGATGCGGGTCACTATTGATTGTTTTCTGAGAGGAAGCTGCGGCGTACTGTTTGGCCGTCTTGGAGGGGGCGATCGCTGCGGACGATGAATTGCTCGCCGGGGGCGAGTCCGTTGAGGATTTCGACCTCGTCATCCTCTCGTTCCCCGAGTTCGACGGGGCGGGCGCTCACGGTGGTTTCGTTGTCATTGCCTTCGATGATGAACATGGTGTCACTGCCGGTGGCTGAAAGTTCTAAGGCTCGTTCGGGGACGGTGACTACCTGTTGTGAGGAACTGGTGAGGCTGACTCGGGCCAGTAAGCCGCCGCCGAGTTGTCCGTCGGGGACTTGAGGATTGCGTAGGGTGATTTGGACTGGAATCAGTCGGGCGACGGGATCGGCATTGGGGAAGATGCGGGAGACTTGGCCGCTAAAGGCTTGGTTGGGGAAGGCGTCTAGGCGAACGTCAACGCTTTGTCCGAGGGAAATTTGGCTGCGATCGCGATCGGGAATTTCGATTCTCACTTCGACCTCGCTAAAGTCTCCGAGTTCTAGGATGATGTCCCCAGTCTGTACGATGTCGCCGGGTTCGAGGAGGCGTTCTAACACCACGGCGTTGAGGGGTGAGGGAACATCGGTGTAGGAGAGTCGTTGACGGACACCATCGACGAGGGCTTCTTGCGCCCCGACTCGCTGCTGGGCCGAGGTGATGGCGCGATCGCGGATGCGGACTTGTTCTTGGGCCGATCGCAGTTGTTGTTCTAGGGTGCGTACCCGTGTTTGGGCTAGTTCGGCGTCTCGGCGGGGGACGGCGCCCTGGGCGGCTAAGTCTTTGAGGCGACGGGAATCGACTTGCGCTTGTTCGAGTTCGGCCCGGATTTCTTCGACGCGGAATTGGGCTTCGATGCTTTCGTTGCGCGCTTCTTCGACTTCGGACTGGCGCACGCTCACTTCGGATTCGGCCCCGGCTAGTTCCGACAGCAGTAGGGTATCTTCGATCTCGGCGATGACTTGTCCTTGAAAAACGGGATCTCCGACATCGGCGTTGAGGTGGAGGAGTTGTCCATCGCTACGGGCGCGGAGGGAGACTCGCCGCAGGGGTTGGGTGGTTCCGCTGTAGTTGAGGTCTCGGCTGCGGTTCTGGGCTTCGGCAATGGCGACGTCAACGATCACGGTGCGATCGCCGTCTTCTTGGGAGCGACCTCGTCCTGAGGGTTGAGCCTGGGCGCTGTCACGCTCGGCGGGGGTACAGCCCATCGTGAGCCAGAGGCTCCCCAGGAGTATCCCCATGAGCCAGGTTTTTGTAGGTGTCATTGAGCTGAGGGTGACGAGATGACGAGGGCTATTCACGGTTTAGACTCGTGGGCTGGTGTTGAGGTTCAACATCGTTAGAAGCACGAGAGAAGCACGAGCAAGCCGTCGCCTTGGGCTAGGATTAAGCCATTCTCGGCAGTGCATGAATACATGGCTTTGTCAAGATGATTAACCGCTGTTAGTCTTATCTTAAGCAAATTTCTAGTTTTTCTCAGCTCCGGCCAGATCCGAGAGACGGGGCTGGGAAATGTGAGTTAAACTCCGAGTAAGAGAGAATCATCGGTTCGTCACGCCTGCGATCGCAGGACTCAGAGTCGCTGAACGCCCGTTCGTTCACCTGTGTTGTCTTGGTTTTTGTCTTAATCATTTGTCTTAATCGTTTGGATCTACGGGTTATGGACCACGCAAAATTTGCCCTAAACCTCCCATCTCGCTGGGGATCTCGCTGGGGATCTGCTGGGGCGATCGCCCTATTGTGCAGTCTTGGCACGGTGGCCCCGGTGGCGGCCCAAAATTTACAGCATTTGCAACAACTCCTCTCGACTCAAGACTGTCCCCAATGTGATTTACGTAATGCTGGCTTGGTTCATTCCCGTCTGGCCGGGGCCAATTTGCAAGGAACCAACCTGGTTCGGGCCAATTTGAGTCAAAGTGATTTAGTTGGGGCCGATTTCTCGGGGGCGAATTTGACAGGGGCCTCTCTGGTGGGCGCGGATTTGACGGGGGCCAATCTACGAGGGGCGAATCTCACGGGTGCAGACTTACGAGGGGCGTATCTGACGGGGGCGCAACTCGATGGGGCCACGTTAACCAATGCTAATTTACGGGGGGCCTATGATGTCCCCAGTACGGTAGTCACGCCCAATGATTTGCTCGCTTGGGCCAATGATGAGGCGCAACAGGGAAACTATGAGGGGGCGGTGAGTTATTACACGGATGCGATCGTCTTAGATAGTCAGTTTCCGTTAGCCTATCTCGGCCGGGCTGCGGCCTATAACCGTATGGGGGAAACGGACCGGGCGGTGGCGGATGCTGAACGAGCGGCTGAGATTTATTTTGCGGCGGGAAATCAGGAAGGCTACGAGACGGCTAACTTTTTTGCCTCGGCTATTGTGGCGGAGGAAGAGGCGTTTCAGGAGGCTCGGGAACGACAACGTCGCGGCGATTTGGGGGGCAATATCCTCAATGTAATTACGGGGATTGGCAGTCTTTTGTTACAGGGAGTTTTGCCGTTTTAGGGCAGGAGGCAAGAGGCAAGAGGCAAGAGGCAAGAGGCAAGAGGCAAGAGGCAAGAGGC